>CBFGPJ010000417.1:0-3612 GCA_965650615.1 uncultured Fluviicola sp.
GCTTTACTGGAAATTCTCAGTTCTGAAAACGGTACTGTGGTCCGATTTACATTTAGTTCCAAACTATACAACCTCCAGGTATGAAAGCTTACATTATTGATGACGAACAAGCCAACCGGGAAGTAGTCCGCATCATGCTGGGAAAATATTTCCCTGAAATAGAAATATCAGGCGATTCAGAACAATTGGATACTTTTTTGAATTCCGTTTCTCTTCAAACAAACACCCATATTTTATTCCTGGATATTTTAATGCCGGAAAAAACAGGTTTCGACCTATTGAACCAACTCGCTAACCGCACATTTGAAGTCATTTTAATTACCGGGTTCGAAGAGTTTGCAATCCAGGCTTTCGAGCATTCAGTCATTGACTATATCCTGAAACCAATCGACAAGGACCGTTTTTGCTCAGCAGTTGAAAAAGCCATTAAGCGATTTTCTGAAAAACAACTGCTGGAATTGGCAAAGAACCAATTGGATGACCGTTCAAAAATTGCGGTGATCAAGAACAAAAAGACCTTTTACATAAGCTGCTCAACCATTGCATATATGGTCGGACAATCAGGAGGGTACACGACCATTTTTTGTAAGAACGGAGAATCTTACCTGTTATCCAAGCCACTCAGTTCCCTGGAAAATGAATGCCGGGACATTTCCTATCTGATCCGGGCCAGCCAATCGGTGATCATCAACCTGGATGATATTGTCAGCTGTGACCAGGGCGGATCTGGTTACATCGGATTAAAGACAAACGACTTTGAAGTATTCCTTCCCAGAAGAAAAAAAAGAGAGGTATTACAACAAGTGGAACTTTACCTTAAGTCAAAAACGTAGCTATTCTGCCGAAAATCCGTCTTCGGTTGGCAGTAAGAGTGCTTTACCATACTTATCGATCCGGTGTGCATGGCGTTTCTTAATATAATCCGCAATCGGTAACGATTTTCCTTCCTCATCAATCCGGACAAAAGTCATATTAGTATGTGTCACCAAATCCTGATTCCCGGTATACACATTGTGCTTACGGATTTCCATGTACAATTCAATGGAAGAATTACCGAAACGCACCACTTTCCCATATACTTTCAGGATCGCTCCGGATTTAACTGCTTTTTTGAAAACCAACTCATCCACTTTGATCGTCACCATGTTCGGAGAATCACAAATCTGAGAGGCAAACGAACCCGCCGCGTCATCAATTAACGACATTAATTTCCCGCCAAACATGTTGTTATGAATGCCGATATCAAAGTCTTTACAAATATATGTTGTGATTAATTCCATTTCTCCTGTAATAAAAGTGTTCCAAAAATAACAAGCCTTCAGTAATTAACCGGCAAAACACACGAAATGTTTTTATTTTCTTTAACAAAGCTTAAGAGTATAATCCGTATTATTGTAATGTGAAAAATTCCTTGCTCACTATTGCTTTCTTGCTGTTTCTTGTTTCTTCTCAGGGACAAACAAGTAGTACTGACTCTATTTATAAGCTTGGAAAGTCTGAAAAAAACATCAAAAAAAAATTGCTCTTATTAAACGAAGCTATTGCCAATGGATGGTATTACGGTGATTATGACAAGGCAATCCGTTATGGAAAAGAATCTTTAAAACTGGCGCACAAATACAAGAATGACTCCATTGCAAGTTTAATGGACAACAATATCGGGATTGCATATGACTACAAGGGCAACTATCCGCAGGCCTTAGCACATTTCTTCAAAGCTTTACGTGTCGCCGAACGCATCAAAGACCGGAATAACGAAGCATATATTTTGAGCAATATCGGATTGATCTACAACAACCAGTACCAATACGATAAAGCCCTTCAATACCACAAAAAATCACTTCGGATAAGACGCGAATTGAAGTTCCAAAAAGGGATTTCCGCATCTGTCAATAATATGGCCATTGTTTTCATGAACCAGGAAAAATATGAGAAAGCAATTCGTTATTATCATGAAGCCCTGGCAATTGACACGGAGTTGAAAGACAGTATCGGAATTGCGGATGATTACAACAACCTGGGAGTTTGTTACCAGCAACAGAAAGATTTCAAAAAATCAGAATATTATCAGCTCAAATCACTGGAGATCCGTCAAAAACTCCATCAAAGCTTAGGTGTTGCTACTTCTAAATTAAACCTGGGAGTTTTAGCCGTAAAAGGAGGAAAATTGGCTGAAGGTGAGAAATACCTCAACGAGTCAATGGAACTTGCGAAGAAATTGGGAGCAAAAGAAGTTTTGAAATCCGTATACAAGACGTTTTCCGAATTAGGGGACAAACGTGGTGATTTTAAAATGGCATTCGATTACTTGTATAAGTATAACCGGATTGAAAAAGAACTCGCCAACGAAGACAATATCCGCAAACAGACGCAGGAAGAAATGAACTACACCTTTGATAAGGAACGCGAAACACAGCGCCTGAATCAACTGGCAACAGCCCTGGAAAATAAAAAGAAACAGGAGCAGGCACTGATCATTAATTGGGCAATTGCTATAGTCGGAATCCTGATCCTTGGTTTCTCCTTTGTTTTGTATCGTCGCTGGAATGAGGTGAAGAAACAAAAAGTCATTATTGAAGAAAAAAATCGCCAGGTAGAAGAAAAAAACCATGAGATCCTGGATTCCATCAGTTATGCAAAACGGATCCAAACAGCCATTCTTCCATCGATCCAATTACGGGAACGTGTATTGCCCGAACATTTTGTCCTGTACGAACCGAAAGACATTGTTGCAGGAGATTTTTACTGGCTGGAAGAGACAAAAGACTCGATCATTTTCGCTGTTGCAGATTGTACCGGGCATGGAGTTCCGGGGGCAATGATGAGTGTGGTTTGTCACAATGCATTGAACAGGTCGGTGAAAGAATTCGGTTTACGCCAACCGGGAGAGATCCTGGATAAAACGCGAGAGATCATCGTAGAAGAATTATCGAAAAACCACCAGGACGTTTCGGATGGAATGGACATTTCTTTATGCACCTGGAATAAAACGAACCGTGAAATCAGCTGGGCAGGTGCCAATAATCCGTTGTGGATCTGGAAAAAAGAAAGCAAGGATATTGTTGAAATCAAACCGAACAAGCAACCGATCGGAAAACATTTTGATATGCAGCCCTTTACCACACACCCGGTTCCATTAGAAAAGGGCGACCGCATTTATTTGATTACGGATGGTTATGCAGATCAGTTCGGCGGGCCGGAATCAAAAAAATTCAAAGCGAAAAATCTGAAAAACCTCCTGGTCCAGATTTCCAATGAGAAGATCAATCAGCAAATCGATATTTTAAGATCTACTTTTTTCAAATGGAAAGGTGATCTGGAGCAGATCGATGATGTGTGTATTATGGGGATTGAGATTGAGTGATTAATTCCTAATTACGAATGCCGAATTCCTAATTACGAATTATTCGACTCTCTTTAAAAGTGGCAATTTATACATCTCAGTAAATACCTACAAATGTGAACGCACTTTTACTTATTTTCAATTAATGAAATCACTCTTAGCTTTAAGTATCTTTTTCTTTAGTGTGAACGGAATCTCACAAAAGCTTGTTTCTTCGAAATTACTTCCTTGTAATAATTATGCAGATGATATTTACAGGGAACGAATTT
>CBFGPJ010000418.1:0-3604 GCA_965650615.1 uncultured Fluviicola sp.
TACCGATTGGGTTTATCCCAATACGGTAAGTCCGAACAGCACGAATTTGTCTGATTACACCCGCAGCTGGTGGATGGAAAACATGCGTTCTTCGGGACCTAATCTGACCGAGCGAATGATCTGGTTCTATCACACGCATTTTCCAATGATCATGAGCCGGATTGAAAACAATCAGCAGTTCTCAATCGATTATCTCCGTTTATTGCGCTATTATGCCCTGGGAAATTACAAAGACCTGACAAAGGCGCTTGTTATTGATAATGCGATGCTCCTTCATTTGGATGGAAACCTGAATATCAAAGGTGTTCCACAGGAAAACTTTGCGCGGGAATTCCTGGAATTGTATACAGTCGGGAAAGGCGAAGAAGTGAGTTTGGGGGATTATACCAATTTCACGGAACAGGATGTGCAGGCACTCACCAAAGCTTTAACAGGTTGGGGAATCGATCCTACTTTTCAAACGATCGACCCGGTAACCAATCTTCCGACAGGAAAAGTGAAAGGTTCCGCCACAACTTCTTCTCAACACGATGTAACAGCAAAACAATTTTCAGGAGCTTTCAATAATACAGTCATTCAAACAGGAAGTGTTACCGGAACGAATGCGGCTATAGCTGCTGTTTATACGGAACTGGACGACATTCTGAATATGGTTTTTGCTTCACCGCATACCGCGAAACATATCTGCAGAAGAATTTACCGGGAATTTGTTTACTACGATATAACCGCCGAAGTCGAATCGGATATTATTGAACCGCTGGCAACAACATTGGTTAGCAATAATTACAACATTACTTCTGTACTGGAGGTTTTGCTGCAAAGCGAACATTTTTACGATCTCGATACCCCGATAACGGAAGACAACAACATCGGTGCGATCATAAAATCACCGATGGACCTGGTGATCGGGACGATGCGCTTGTTTAATCTGACTGTTCCGGACAAAACGACTCAGTTGGTGGCCCATTACGAAATGTACGGTCAGCTGATCGGCCAACTGGAACTCCAGGGACTTCAGTTCTTTGAACCTTATGATGTTGCAGGGTACGAACCTTATTACCAGTTCCCGGATTACCACCGTTACTGGATATCGTCTAATTACCTGGCAAACCGGTATAAATTTTCAGAACTACTGATTACCGGGTTTACAGGAATGAACGGAAATTTATTAAAACTGGATGTCGTGGCATTTGTGGATACCAACTGTTCCAACCCGGGAGATGCGGATACGCTGATCCAGGAATTGGTGGGCTGGCTATTCCCGATTACACTGGATACCACTCGTTTCAATTATTTCAGAGACGACGTGTTACTGGATCAGCTTTCAGCTGCCAACTGGACAGCCGAATGGAATAATTACGTGAATACAAGCAGCGATGTCACTGTCCGTTTACAACTGGAATCCTTGATCAACGCAATGATGCAAACACCCGAATACCAACTATTTTAAAAACTACGCCCTATGGATAGAAGAGACTTTGTACGCATTTCATCTCTGTTGGGAACAGGAATGCTCTTAAAATTCAACGGTATTGCATTAAGCACGGTTCAACCGGACGGATTACTTGAATCCATGGCTAAATCAAGCCTGAATGACAAAATACTGGTATTGATCCAATTGCATGGCGGAAACGATGGTTTGAATATGGTGATCCCGATCAATCAATACGGTCAATACTATAACCTGCGTCCGAATATTGCCATTCCGCAAAGCGGAACACGGCATTACATCACGCTGGACCCGAATTTACCTGCCAATAAACAAGTAGGACTTCACCCGGACATGGTCGGTTCAAAGGCGATGTATGACGATGGAAATATGGCGATCGTTCAGAACGTTTCCTATGAAAACATGAACGGTTCACATTTCCGCAGCCGGGATGTTTGGTACATGGGTGGAAATTACGACGACTATTTCAACTCCGGTTGGATGGGACGCTATTTTGAACATTACTATCCGGATTATCCGACAGGTTACCCGAGTGCAACTGTTCCGGACCCATTGGCACTGGAAATGGGAACCGGGGTTTCTCTTGCATTTCATAGAAACCAGGGAATTCCGGCAGGGCTTTCCATCCAGAACCCGGATGCATTCTACAACCTGATCAACAGTGTCGGTGCGGAAGAACCTACCAACTTCCCTCCTACACACGCAGGAGATGAGATCGAATACATCATGCAGATCGAACGGCAGTCCAACAATTATGCAGAACGGTTGCGGGATGTCTACGATGCCGGAACAAATTCAGGAACGGTTTATCCTGATTTGTACCCGTATATTGCACCAAGCGGTTCCTTAAACAATCCATTGGCGCCACAGTTGAAAATCATTTCACGTCTGATCAGCGGAGGAATCGGAACGAAGATCTTCCTTTGCCGGATCGGTGGATTCGACACACACGCAAACCAGGTTGTCAATAACAACACAACGATGGGGTCACATGCTGCCTTGATGTACCACATTTCATCCGCAGTAAAAGCCTTTTATGACGATTTGACGAATTTAGGATTGGCGGATCGCGTATTGACGATGACTTTCTCTGAATTCGGTCGTCGTGTGGCGTCAAATGCCAGTTATGGGACAGATCACGGAAATGCAGCTCCGACGTTGATTTACGGAACGTGTTTGAATCCGGGAGTTTACGGAGATAATCCCGACTTACAAAATCTTCAAAACGGAAATATTCCGCTGCAACACGATTACAGGCAAGTCTTTACTTCGGTAGTGAAAGACTGGTTCGGTGCACCCGATGCAGCGATTGAACATATAAAATTCGAGAATTTCGTAGCCAATCGGGTAGATTACGTAGCATGTAAAGAACTCAGTGTTACCGAACTGTTCAAGGAGAATTTGTGGCTCAAATGTTATCCGAATCCAACAAACTCAAGTATCAGCATTTCATATGTACTGAAGAAAGAGACCAAGGTTCACATTGAAGTAAAAGATATTTCGGGTCGGACAATCGGCAACATTCCCGACGCACCTACAGTTCCCGGGGAACATTCCCTTGATTTTAATTTATCCCGCTATGCCAACGGAACATACTTTGTCACTTTAATTGCAAATGACAGCGTTGTTCTCACTGAAAAAGTAATCCTTTCCAAATAATGATGTCAAACAGATTTTTACTTCTCTTACCGGTCCTCCTGTTGAATTTTAACGGATTGACCCAGACAAAATACAGTGTTCACCGAAAAGGCAGAATCTATCTCGGGATATCCGGCGGAATGAATTTCAGTAAAGCACAGGTGGTGAAAGACTATAATTTGCTTATGATCACACCACAATCATCGGCAAACAATACAGATTCTGAAAAGGACTACCAACCTTTATTTAAAAACAAGGGTTCTCAATTCGGATTGTACTTTTCGTATTCTTTCAAAAAAAAACTGGCTATTGTTTTTCAACCGGCTTATCAAACCGCGAGTTTCAATTACCGGACCGCTTATTCCTGGTCCGATACGGTAAATGGTGCTGACTTTTCCATGGAAATGATGCATCAGCAAAAGCTATCCGGTGTGAACCTCCCGTTATCCGTACGCTGGGATTTTACAACATCGCAATTCTCCCCTTATATCCAGGGAGGAATTTTTGCCAATTTCA
>CBFGPJ010000419.1:0-3586 GCA_965650615.1 uncultured Fluviicola sp.
GTTGATTACTGCCAGGACTAAATCCGACCGCCTTTTAACAGAAGTTAATCGAATTTCATCCAATTAAATCTTGTTTTTATCGGGTAAAAACCATTACATGTCGATGTTTTGCTTCTTACCCAAGATACGGTATGTACAAACTTAAATTTTATTTTGTCGCATTTTTCGTGAATTTAGAATACTTATTAAACAACTATTGTTAATAAAGATGCGCTTATTTTTTAGCCTAAAATCCACCTTTACCTCAATAAAACCAAGGCCTTTCAACTACAATGTTAATTATCAGCTTCTTCACATTTCGGAAACAAAAAATTATTTTAACTTTAATGACTACGCATGAAACTAATTATTGCCATGTCAAAACGACTTTTGATCGTACTATTACTACTGTTGGTTTTCCAGCCTTTGAACGCCCAAAAAACGGACCTTCAAAGACTTGAGGATTTAAAGCTTAAAATCAAGCAGGCAACTTATTACGACAGTTCAACTGTTTTCTCACTCGGAAAACAATGTATTCAACTGGCAAAAAAACTTCACAAGGAAAATGAAATTGGTTATGTCTACCAGTACTATGGAAGTTTTAACTACTATGCCAATAAGTTGGATGAAGCAAAAAAATACTACGCCAAAAGTATTGTCATAGGTGAAAATACAAAAGATCTCAAATTGATCAATTCTACCCAAATCCGGCTTAATTTTCTCATACTGGACCAGGATGTGCTGGAAGCCGAGGACGGTTTCAAGAAATTAATGAAGGATGCACAAAGAGGACATTACATTGACAACGAGCTGGAAATTTACAACGGGTTGGGGATTATGTTCGAAACCAGGCTCATGTATGACAAAGCTACCGAAAACTACCTGAAAGGCCTGCGGATAGCTGAGAAATACGATAAAAAATTTGCAACCGGATACCTGCTTAACAACCTGGCACTGCTCAAGCTGAAAGCAAAAAAATATACCGAAGCAAAAAAGGACCTGGAACGCGCGTTGATCCTTGCGACAGAGACCAATCAATCACGTCTGCGCTTAAACGTCTTGAATAACCTTGGTTTAGTGACTCATGAGATCAAAGATTTCAAAGGCTCCATCATCCATTATAAACAAACCGTTCTGGAAGCTAAGAAAATCGGTTTTCCGGCAGGAATCCTTGCCGCATATATCAATCTGTCATCTTCTTTCCTGGACAATAAGCAACTTACAGAAGCTTCAAAAAGCAGTGACTCGGCACTTGCAATCATTCAAACATACCGCGATCCGCTTTTCCTGATCAATGCATACATTATCAGAGGAATGGTTTCAACCGAACAAAAAGATTTTGCAACAGCCAAGCGCTGCATTGATTCGGTCCGTTTTTATTTAAAGTCTTACAATGACCCCAATTTCAAAAAGGAATTAATTGCTTTGCAATCCAAACTGGCTGCTGCACAGGGAAATTACAAACTGGCTTATGAGTTAGAACAGGAATTCAGCAGTTTATCCGACAGTATTCGCGAAGTTTCGAATGAAAATGAACAAACAAGACTGCAGACCATTTACGGGAAAGAACGTCTTGAAAACGAACTGACGGATTCCAGACAGCGAAACAAGATCCTACGAACCAAAAGTGAATTAAAGTCGGCCAATTACCGTTTTATATTCCTGGTCATTCTATCCATATTCCTCCTTGCTCTTGCCGCAATCTACATTTACAATGTTCGCAAATCACGCAAAATAAAATCCGTTTTTTCGCAAAAATTAATTGAACAAATTGATGAAGAACGCTCCCGGATTTCCAAAGACCTTCATGATGACATCGGTCAAAGTTTAGCGGTAGTCAAGTCAAAACTAAATTTGTTTGCCAGCGGTAAGATTACGCAACTCGAAGGAGTAGATGCAGAGATTGGAGATATCCTGGAGCAAACACGGGTTTTGAGTCATCAACTACATCCAACCGCACTGGAAAAAATCGGCCTGGAACGCGCATTGAATTCCATTATTGAAAAAACACAATCAGGGACCGATATGCTTTGCAATTTTGACTTTGACCTGGATGGGAAGGACCTCGATCTGGAGACCAGTTCTCAAATTTATCGCATCATCCAGGAATGCATTTCAAATACCATCAAACACGCAAATGCAAGTGCTCTGAAAGTCAGTGTCGAGTACAAAAATGAGCAATTGATTATCCAATACCGCGATAATGGGATCGGTATTAGCGATTCACAAAACAAACTCGGACTTGGCCTTTTAACAATTCAGGAACGCACAGCCATTGTCGGTGGTCACCTGGAAATGAAGACAGGTACAAACAAAGGGATTTCTCTCACAATAACTATTTAAATGAAGGTAATTTTAGCAGACGATCATCCTATTTTCAGAAGCGGTTTAAAATTTCTTCTGGAATCTTCATTTGATCATGTTGAGATCCAAGCCTATGAAAACGGTTCCCTGGTAGTAGAAAACATCCCATTGTTTAATCCGGACATCGTACTTTTGGATATTGACATGCCGGTTCTGAACGGACTGGAAGCATGCTCCATTATTCAACGAAAACATCCCGATCTGGCGGTTATTATCCTTTCCATTCACAAAACAACAGACGTCATTAAACTTGCCTTTTACAATGGTGCCAGGGGCTATTTGATTAAGGACAATACTTCGGAAGAAATTGTTGAATGCATCAATTGGGTATTGGATGGTAAAACATACCTCCCACTCATTTTAAGAAATCAATTCGATAAGCGCGAGCCAGATCCGCGAATGGAATTAATTACAGATGAAATCAATTCACTGACACCAACCGAACTGAAAGTACTCAAACTTGTGAGCAAAAAATACTCCAGTAAAGAAATTGCGAATTTGCTTTTTGTTTCTCCGAAATCTGTGGAAAATTACCGTTCCCGGATTTGCAAAAAATTGAATTTGGATGCCCGCAATAACAGTTTAATTCTATGGGTAATGGAAAACAAATTCCTATTGGATTCGGATCAAATTAAATAAGTTTCTCCACAAACAACAAAGAGATCCTACTTTCATAAAATCTCTTTATTTCGGGGCATAGTTGTGCGTACCTGTATACCTTAAGCAGTAGTAAGTAGTGGTGTCTGATTTAAAACAATCCTGTTTGAATTGATTCGCAACCCGCTCCCACTGGGAATATCAATCGCTGCAAAAACGTGAATATAACCAGTAGGAGCTTTATTGTTGCTTGCAAGTATTCAGTTGGCATCTCTCCATTTTCACTTCATTAATCAAAGAAGCGTCCACTACCAAGTTGAATGGTTTGCAGATGATTTAACGTAATATCCTGTCGTGTTACAGAACTAAAATACACAACGTTGAAAAAAAGTAGTAGTAGATTATTACGTATCATCAATGCTTTAAAAATATCCTTGAGCTAAATTTGCCTGGACAAATCTAAATTTACAAAAGCATATATTTAAGAGGGCTGCCCCCTCAAAAAATAGTTACTAAACTTTAGTGAGAAAAAATTACAACAATACAGATTAATATTGTTCGAAATCAAACTGTTAGAGCGTATCCCGAAGATAAGTACACACCACTTGATTGCGGTATTTCAGGTTGATGGTTTTATACTTATTCC
>CBFGPJ010000420.1:0-3577 GCA_965650615.1 uncultured Fluviicola sp.
TACTGTTACATTTAAGTCAGCAATAATTTCGTGATGTATATTCGTGGTTCCGTTAGTGAGATCTGTCGCCAGGAAGTTGTCAATCGTTTTTATCTGATAATAATTTTTATATATCGTGTCGATCAACAGTAAATTAGAAGCACCGAAAGTCAGTTTTGTATGGTGATTGATAGGAATTTGTGTCGGGAAATTGATGTCTGCTCCGGATGAGTTGGACGAAACCCTGCATTCCAGTCGAACGGGAAGTGCCCCTGCTCCGGTATAAACATTTGGAGTAGGGATCGGGATATCCGATGATACATTGGAAGTGGTAGCGGCAATTTCTGGCAATCCGTAACCTTCTCCCCTGGAATATATAGATCCCGATGCTTCACCATAAACTTCTCCTTCACAATAGGAGTTATTGTATTGGCTCCTGAATTCTGACCGAACGAAATCGCTTGGAGTATAGTTTGAATAATTCTGATCGGGTTGGAGCGCGAAACGAAGTCCTGAACCGGAATTCTTCCACGAAAAAAAGTACGTGATTGTATCGTTGATCAGGCTGTATCCCGGGTTTGCCATCAGGGATGGATTCGGATACATGATTGAATCCAGCCAACCGTCGTTTTTGTATGCGTAGAATAAAAAGTAATCTCCCGGGTCAAATGAATTGTCTCCATTGTCGACCATATAAAGCGGAACTTCTTTGTCTTTTCCGAAAATTTGAAAACTTGAAGGATTGATTCCTGAAACCGGAACACCATTATTACTTAAAGTAGTGTAATCAATTTTGTAAAACCCCGTTTGAACAACTTTAAAACCATAGAATTTCTGGGAATAATCAATCCATTCATTCCCATAAGGTTGGCTCCACGCAAAAACAACCGGTAAAAGTGTAAGTAGTATTAAGTAGAGTTTTTTCATAGGCTCTTCTTATTCATCTGTTTTCACTGCATTTTTTGGTTTATTCAGTGCAAGACGTAATGAGATTACATGTGAGTACAATGCAGTTGAAGCATCACCAATATCTGTAAATGCGTAATCTAAATATACGGCTTTAATATGTAACCCGATACCAATATTTGGTTGGATGGTTAATTTTTTTGAGTCGTCAAAATTCTTGATATACTGCATGTTGGAGATTCCGCCACGGATCGTGACCAATTCTTTAAAACCGAAAGCAATTCCTACATGCGGATCGAAACTGACTACGTTTGTTTTCAGGATCGTATTCCGTTTACCATCTGTTGTCATGTCCAGATCCAATTCCCCGGAAACATAAATCCCTTTTTTACCAAGCGGTTGTTTGTAGTATGTTCCAAGAATTAAGCGTGGAAGTGTTAATTCCAGTCCGTTTCTCGGGATTTCATTTCCTGTTAGTGTAAAGACTTCTTTAGTTTGATCGTCCAATGTGAAAATCCAGGCATTGAAAGTGGAAGTCACATCACGAAGAACTGCTCCGAACTTCAAGCGATCACTTTTCTCGTAAGTTGCTCCTGCATCCAGGCCGAATCCCCAGGATTTGGCAAAGTCTCCGACTTTCCGATAGATCACCTTGAAGTTTCCTCCCAATGATAAGCCCGGGATTTTGGTTTTACGCGCATAAGAAAGCAGGAAGGCATAATCTGCGGCAGTAAAAGTGGTGATCTTGTCGTAATCGATTCGTCCTTCGTTGTCAATTAACTGTGTTGTATTGGGAATGTCGTCTACCGCAAAACGGATGATGGATAAACCAACGGCACTTTTTTCATCAACCTGATGTGCTAAGCCCAGGTAATCGTATTTGGCAATTCCTGCAAAATATTCCGAGTGCATTAAACCAATATCCAGCCACTTATCGGTATGTACCAAACCAGCCGGGTTCCAGTAGCCGCTGTTCACACCGGTAGTTTGTGCAACCACTGCATTGGAAAGTCCCAAAGCATCAGCTCCGATCCCGATTGATAAGAATTCATTGGAGTATTTGGGTGCAACCGAACCTTGTCCGAACGAAAAGCAGGTGCAGGCAGTAATGCAAACAATTAGGTAAAATTTCATAGTATACAAGTTCCTCACGATTGCTATTAACTGCATCTTTTATAAAAAATTGTGTATCCCGATGGTTTAATGATAAAATCGAAGTGTAAATTTACACCTTTTTGAAGGATTTAAACTAACAAAATATTCATTCACCAGATGAAAATGTTCAATATACCTAATTTGATCACTGCCAGCAACATGCTTTGCGGAGTTCTCGCAATCATTTTGGCTTTTGCCGGAAGAATCGATATCGCACCCTACTTTATTTTTCTTGCTGCCGTGCTGGATTTCTTCGACGGTTTTCTGGCTCGCATCCTGAAACAGCAGGGGGAGCTGGGTAAGCAGCTGGATTCTTTGGCGGATATGATCTCTTTTGGTTTGGCTCCTGGGATTATTATGATGGTAGTGTTAATTACCCAAACTTCGCAAGTTAATTTGGAAGACATAGTATGGCATGGAGAATACATTACCACTAAAACCATTGTTGAGTCAAATGGAGAAATAGTTTCAATGCTGCCCGTCTGGATGGCCATAGATGATTGGAAAGCTGGATTGATAAATTTAAAAGATATTGATTTTTTACCTTTTGCGGCATTAATCATTCCATTCTTTTCCTTATTCCGCCTGGCAAAATTCAACATCGATACCCGCCAATCGGAATCGTTTATCGGCTTACCGACTCCGGCAAATACAATCTTTTTCATGGCATTTCCGTTGTTGTTTACTCAATATGGCGGAACAAAGGGTTGGGAACACAATTTGATCATGTGGTTGGTTCAACCTGTAGTTTTGATCCCGATCATTGTGGTGATGTCGGTGCTTTTGGTGTCTGAACTGCCTTTGTTTGCATTGAAATTCAAGCACTTTAAATGGAAAGGAAATGAGATTCGATACATGTTTTTAATAAGTTGTGGAATACTTATTTCAACTTTATTGATTTGGTCCATTCCAATTATTGTACTTTTGTACCTGATATTATCATTTATTCAACACATTCTTCGAAAAAATCGAGCACATGAAATTCAAAGCTGAAATCGATGTGATGCCATTAGAGGCATTGTTAGACCCTCAGGGAAAAGCAGTTACTAACAGTATGCCTACTATTGGTTTGCCTGAAATTACGGGTGTACGGGTTGGAAGACACGTACGTCTTTTTGTTGATGCGCCTTCTAAAGATGCTGCAACTGAGAAAGTTGAATTGGCTTGTAAGAAATTGCTTTCAAACCAAATCATGGAAAGTTACTCGTATACGGTTGAGGAGGCGTAAGCCATGAAATCCTTAGGTAAAAATCACATTGGTTATCAGGTAAGTGCTCTTGGTAACCATGTTTTTTTTGGTATAGATCCTAAAAACAATCAACCTTTTGAAACTGCTTTTCATCAGGCAACACCTGAAGAAACTGATACAGCATTGGCCAGGTCAAAAGAAGCCTTTGAAAAATACCGCCTGATCTCGATTGAAAAAAGAGTACTTTTTCTAAAAGCTGTTTCTGAAAAACTAAAAGCCAACAAAGAAATCCTGATTCATTGGTTTTGTGCAGAAAGCGGTTTGCCGCAGGATCGGGCAGAAGTGGAG
>CBFGPJ010000421.1:0-3565 GCA_965650615.1 uncultured Fluviicola sp.
AAATCGTTCTTTTGTTTTCTCAATTCGTTCTTCAATTTTTGCATCCACACTATTGCTTGCCAAATGGTATGAATTCCGGATTAAAATCACCCATGCTTCTTCCCGGTATACGGATCGTGGATAATTATCAAGGAATTGTTCTCCGCTTACTACTGCGGCCCGATAATTTTCTGTTTTGGAATACAATCTCACGGTCATCATGTCTTTTGTTTCCAATTTGTAACGCAGCTTATCCATAATTGCGTTACAGGTATCCAACAGTTCCGAATTAGGGAAACGCGTAACAAAATTTTGTAATTCGTTCAGCGCAACTTCTGTTTCATGCTGGTCAAGAGCTACATCCGGACTATTTTGAACAGCACATACTGCAGCCAGGAACATTGTTTCTTCTACTTTCGGAGAATATGGGAACTTGGTCTGGAATGCAGCCAGGTAATAACTAGCCAAATACCAGTCTTCAACTGCAAAACAGGCTTTCCCTAATCTGTAAAACGCCACTTCACCTTGCGGGGAACGCGGACTTCTTTGGTAAACCTGTTCATATAAAGCCACACATCTTTCATACTTTTCAGTATCGTACAGACGATTTGCTTCAGTGAATTTTGCTTCGTAATCATCCGATTTTAAAATACGGTTATACGAATTGCAGCTGCCAAGTGTGATGATAGTAAGAAGTAAGAAAATCCATTTCATGACGACAAAAATAGGAGAAATCCCATAACGGCAAACGTAGCGGAAATATTGTTTCTGAAAAGTTAACACTTCGACTACGCTCAGTGTCCTTAGTTTTATGAAATAAATTGAAGAATTCGATCTAAAAACCATTCAGGAAATTCAAAAGTTGACTGAGTCAGCTGCGGCTGATCGAAGTCAAACCAATTTCCCTGACTTAATTTCCATCAGGCGCAACAAACGGTCCATATTCGGGGCCTCATCTTCGAAATAGTTGCGGGTCTTTTCGATTTTCACCTCCATGGTATCATCTCTTTCAAATTCAGGATTAAATCTGAAATAATGCCATTTTTTATGATCGCGGACTTCTTCTTCGAATTGTGCCTGTGCCTGTTCGGAGAATTGCTGCTCCAGATCGCCATCTTTGTGTTTTCCTGAACCGATACTGACAATCACAACCGAATCATCCTGGTACAGACAATCCGCATAATGCATCGCCTGCAAAATAGGATTTGGTGCAAACTGGCTTGCATTCATCAATCGCCTGTAACCTAATTTGATGAATTGCTGCTCATTCGGATTTCCCATACACGCTTTCAACACCGAATCCAATTTAATGGACTGTTGTGTGGGCCGACTATCGGAGAACTGGAACAATTCATCGGAATCGACATCATAAGTCATGAAAAGAAAGTGTTTTCTGAGTGTAAACAAGGTATCTTCTTCATCAAAAAGGCGGGAAACCATCTCCTTGCTGTATCCGTTATTTTGGTAACGAAGCAATTTCTCCAAAGCTCCCAATTCTTCGATCAGTGAGATCTCTTGTTTCGCCAAAAGACTTGCCAGCAGCACACTGTCTCCTGAGGCAACCAATAAATCGATCCAATTATAAAGCGATTTGTCGATATCAACTGCATGAATCCGGCGCGACAAAGCACTTAGTCCAACGATCGGGACAAGTAAAGCATCTGAGCCTCCGTCTGTTACTAAAACGATTCTGTAGTTGCACGACATAACAGCAATTTAAAAAAACCACTATTACAAACCAAATTTTTAACAAAAAAACTTAGTTAATCGATAAATTAAAGGAATTCGTCTTTATCTTACCCGTAATTGTCGACCAACTTGCAACAGTGTTGTTGGTCTGATCCCATTGAGCTTACAAAGTCTTGAAACGGTTGTATTGCTTTTGGAAGCAATTTGAGATAAGGTGTCTCCCGTTCTGATCTTATAATACTTTCGTGTAGCAGCAGCTTCTGTTCGGGCCTGAACAGCTGCGATGGATTCACCTGAAATCTCTTCATCGCTAGGTCTTGCTCCCGGACGGAATAAGCGTTTCTGAACCATCAGGTTTTCATCTTTCAGTTCCTTTTTCGCAAAATCGATTACTTCTTCCGGGTTCAGAGGTGCATCGTAAAAACGCACTTCGAAATGCAAGTGTGCCCCAAATGAACGCCCGGTGTTTCCACCAAGCCCGATCGGTTCTCCAGCTTTTACTTCCTGGTCCGGAGCTACCAAATGTTTTGAAAGGTGGGCATAAAACGTTTCCAAACCGTTGTGGTGACGAATGATCACCAAATTACCGAAACCTCCGTCGTTCCACTTCGCATATCTTACACGACCCGAGAAAGCAGCTTTTACCGTATCTCCTGTTCTCAAGTTCAAATCAATTCCATTGTGGTATCTTCCTTTTCTGTATCCGTAACGGGAAGTTACGATACCCGGAACCGGTGAAACGAACTCTTTATGCAAATCATCTACCAAACACAACCAGATAGTGTCATTTAAACGTGACATATCGGGACGGTCAGAAGAGAAACAGATATCGTTGTTCCAGGTTTGTACCAAATTCAGGTTTGTATCTGCCTGAATGATATTGAATAATGCTTCATTCATGATCCCATCAAACTCTTCATCCAATAAGAATTTCCATGTTCGATTGGAGTAAATTACCATTTTACCTTTTTCAGTATCTACGGTATCAATCGGAGTTTGGGCAAATCCCGAAAACGAAACGAATAAGAGAAGGAAGTAAAGAAATTTATTCATAATTAAAGCCTTGGTATTTTCTGGGTGTCGCAAAACTAACAAAAAAAAGCCAAAATTCACTTGTAAAAAAACGTTAATTCGAACATTTACAAGTTCATAACGCTAATTTGATCATCGAAAACAGTGATTTGATAAAGTTCAAAAAGGAATAACTGATTCAAAAAACAGGTTTGGAATTATAAAAAAGATTGGCATGGAATTATAAAACAAATTAGGCACGCGACGCGTCGCGTGCCTACCTTTTTGTGTGTTTTAATTTTCGTTTTTTTGGACTGATTTTCCGTCTACATCCATGATAATAACGTCATAGAACAAATCCTCATTGGGTTTCACCAAATCCACATAACCTCTTGAACCATAAGCTTCTTTCGCAGGGACAAGAATATACAATTTATCATACATCTTCGTATTCAGCATGGCTTTTCTCAATCCCGGGATCAGGGAGTGGTCCTTCATTCCGAAAGCAAAAGGTGTGTTTCTCTGGTACGAGTTATCGTAACGCGGATTGGATTTCGTTCCCACAAAATAATTGATCGCAACATTCGAATTTTCTCCCACTTTCGCATCGGTCATTTCGGGATTTTCTTCCAGGCACCAGACTTTTACCCCGTCGACTACTTTTGTCGGTTTAATTTCCTTACCGATTCTCAACAGAACAATATTCGGTGCATCGGGAGGAATAATTCCCGGAATTCCTTTTTTGCCACGAGCCAGCTTCCCGGGAATGAATATTTCCACGAAATCACCCACTTTCAGTTCTTTCATTGCCAAATCAAAACCTGGTGTCTGTATTCCATACCCTACCAAAAACGGGAGCATGTCTCTTTGCAGCTTGTAGTTTCCA
>CBFGPJ010000422.1:0-3542 GCA_965650615.1 uncultured Fluviicola sp.
ATACTTGATCGAAGTATTGCCTAATTTCGACCAGGAGCGTGTATACGCTTCAGATATCAAGAAAATCTTCCAATGGTATAACTTGTTATTGAAAGCAGGTGCATTGGTACCTGAAGAGAAAGAAGAGAAAGCAAAGCCTTCGAAGACTAAGGCTTCATCTGACAAAGATGAAAAACCGAAGGATAAGTCAGCAAAAACAACTGCTGAAGCTGATAAAAAAGAAGAGAAAGCGCCTGCAAAAAAGGCTCCTGCTAAGAAGGCAGCAGCTCCAAAAGCGGCAACAGCGAAAACTCCTGCGGCAAAGGCTCCGGCTAAAGCATCTGCTAAGGCTACAAGCGCTAAAAAAGTGGCTGCGCCTAAAACAGGTTCTTCCAGAGGAAAATAGCATTCATAATTATATAAAACAGTAGGGGCGGAAAATTTTCCGCCCCTACTGTTTTTGTGGGGTTTCATTACTACTTTATTTTATTTTTGTGTTATGAGAAAATTTGTTTCAGCCGACTTTAATTGCGAAAGTTGGAAATCCGTAGAATCGTATCTTTCAGATCTTCAAAACCGGGATATTTCTTCCAAAGAATCGTTTAAACAATGGTTATCCGATAAAAGTGAATTGGAAGCTGTGCTGGAAGAAAATATGGCCTGGCGTTATATTAGAATGACGATCAATACCCTGGATGAAAAGCTAACAGAATCATACCAGTTTTTTGTCACGGAAATTCAACCCAACCTCGCTCCTTTCGAGGATTCTTTGAACCAAAAGATGATGGCTTCTCCTTTTGTTAAGGAATTGGCTGAAGATAAAGCATATGCGATCTATTTCAGAGGAGTTCAGTCTGCATTGGAATTGTTCCGTGAAGAAAATATTGCACTTGAAACGGAATTGAGTACGTTGAGTCAACAATTTGGAGCTATTTCCGGTAAGCAAATGATTACTTATCAGGGAAAGGAATTGACAATGCCCCAAGCAGCCAATTTTCTCAAAGACCCGGATGAAACCGTTCGTAAGGAGGTTTATGATTTAATTACATCCAGAAGATTACAGGATCGTGATGCATTGGATGATTTATTCAATCAGTTGGTCCAATTGAGAAACCGGGTGGCGAAGAATGCTGATTGTTCGGATTACCGCGATTACAAGTTTAAGGCATTGGGCCGATTTGATTACACAGTGGAAGATTGTTTGGCTTTTCACGACGCTATTGAGAAATTAATTGTTCCGATCGTGAAACAATTGAACCTGAAAAAACTGGAGAAATTGGGTAAGCCCAAATTGAAACCCTGGGATACGGAAGTTGATCCGGACGGTTTGGCACCATTGAAACCGTTTCAAAACGGTGAAGAATTGTTGGATAAATCGATTGCGGTTTTCCAAAAACTGGACACCTATTTCGGAGATTGTCTGAAAACAATGAAAAGCGGAGGTTTTCTTGATTTGGATTCAAAGGTTGGAAAAGCTCCCGGAGGATACAATTATCCGCTTTATGAATCCGGAATCCCGTTTATTTTTATGAATGCTGCCGGAGCTCAAAGAGACTTGACAACAATGGTTCATGAAGGTGGTCATGCGGTGCATTCATTCTTAAGTCGTGACCTGGAACTGACCGGCTTCAAATCGTTGCCTTCGGAAGTGGCAGAGCTGGCTTCAATGTCAATGGAATTACTGACAATGGAACTTTGGAACGAATTTTACACCAACGATAATGATCTGCGACGTGCTAAATTGGAGCAATTGGAATCGGTGGTAAAAGTATTGCCCTGGATCGCGCAGATTGATGCATTCCAACATTGGATCTATACTCATCCGACACATTCAACAGCTGAAAGAACACAGGAATGGCTTCGTTTAAGTCAACGATTCGGGACCGGGTTGGTTGATTACGAAGGATACGAAACTGTTTTGGAGAGTTCCTGGCAGAAACAATTGCATCTGTTTGAAGTTCCTTTCTATTATATTGAATATGGAATTGCGCAATTGGGTGCTTTGGGAGTTTGGAATAATTATAAAAAGAATCCGGCAAAAGCTTTGACAGATTATAAAAACGCTCTGTCACTCGGTTATACGAAATCCATTCCGGAGATCTATGAAACAGCCGGGTTGAAATTCGATTTCTCTCAGTCTGCACTGGAGGATATCAGCAAGAATTTAATGGATTCGATCAATGCATTGAATTAGCAGTAAAAACAGTAGGGGTGGAAAATTTTCCGCCCCTACTGTTTTAAATCATTACGCCCCGATAACTCTTCTGAGATCACTGATCTGTGATTCCCAAAGTCGGACGATTTCATCTTTTTCTGTTCTTTCGGCAAAATCCGAAACTGTCAGGATCACCACTTTTGTCATGGGATCAATGGTGTATTTCATTTCGAAGAATGTTTCCAATTCATCTTCTTCATCATTCAGCCATTGCCATTTAATGTATTCTCCGGCTTTTTTGGAGATCAAACGCGCTTGTTCCTCGCTTCCATCCCAATGGAAGGTATACATATCATCTTTTACAATAACATCATCGGCAAACCATTCGCTCAATCCATCAGGTGTTGACAGCAATTTATCCAGAACCCGTGGTGAGGTTTTTAATACATATTCTAATTCGAATTGTTCCTTTTTTGTCATAGTAGTTTAATAATGTTAACTTCGCGCCGAAAAATCATTTTCGAAATATACACATTTCTTTCATGGCGTTAGTACATTCATTTGAAAAAAACGGAAACAAGCTCTTCAAATACAGAGGACAAATTCCTGTTATTTTATTCGTTTTAGCTATTCCTGTAATCTATTTTACAGATGTTCAATGTATTATGGACGATTCACGCTGGTATTACATCTGTACCGGGGCTGCAATTGCTATGTCAATTTTGGGACAGGTAATCCGCGCTATTGCTATCGGAACGAGTAATAAAAACACTTCAGGAAGAAATACCCAGGAACAAGTTGCCGAAGCTTTAAATACAAAAGGAATTTATTCTACAGTTCGTCACCCACTTTATTTAGGAAATTATTTCATGTGGATCGGGATCGTGTGTTTTACATTCAATATTTACTTCATTATTATCGTAAGCCTGTTGTTCTGGATCTATTATGAGCGAATTATGTTTGCTGAAGAACGTTTCCTGGAACGTAAATTCGGTGATAGCTATGTGAATTGGTCGAATTCTGTTCCGGCTTTCTGGCCAAGCATGAAAAATTATATCAAAGGAGATATTCCTTTCTCTATGAAGACCATTTTACGACGGGAATATTCCGGGATCTCCGCAACTGTTTTGGGCTTCGTTTTCGTGGCAGGTATTCGTGAATATTTCATGACATGGACCATTGCAAACCCATTATGTTATGTTTATTGGATTGCAGGTGCTTTATTGTTTAGCTTGATTTTCAAGTTACTAAAGCACAAGACGAAAGTTTTATTCGAAGAAGACCGCTCATAGGCTTGCACAGAAGAAAAAAGTAACTATATTTGCACCGCCTTTCAGGGAAAAAGAAAGGATTATGGCGAGATAGCTCAGTTGGTTAGAGCGCAGGATTCATAACCCTGAGGTCCCGA
>CBFGPJ010000423.1:0-3540 GCA_965650615.1 uncultured Fluviicola sp.
TTTTTAGACAAAAGACTAGAGACAAAAGACAGATTTATAGTTAAAAGAAAACCTCGACTCCAAACGAATGGATTGTCGAGGTTTTTCAATTTTAGTGGGTCTGTCTTGAGTCTTTTGTCTAAAGTCTATCAGTCTTTCTTATCCTATCATAATTCCTTTACCACCCAATTTCGGGATCTCGATGAAGTTCTTCTCATTGATCGTTTCGGGAAGGAAAATAAAGCGCTTGTCGTACATCACATCATCTGCCCAGAAGGAAACCCAGTATTCATTCGTCAAACCAAACACTTCTTCCATAATAGGCTCGATTTTCGCCGCTTCATTAGGTAAAAGAACTTCCAGTGAATGACGTAAAGTAGAGGTTTTGATCTTCTCACCGGTGTTTACATCTTCTCCATAACCCCGGCTTGTGATAATGATTCCTTCCATGATATCATCACGTAAATTGAGAAGATATACATAATGCTGTGTTCCGCCTTCTTCATTGATTTCAGGAACGATAACTACTTTTACATTTTCAACTACCGGACCTTTTAATTCTTCGCGCATTGCTTCAATCGATTTTGGATTACAAAGTTAATCATTTGCTACTTATTCTACTTCAACCCTCCTGGAGAATGGTTTTTGGCAGTAAATTCGTAGACATCAAAAATTTCCTCGATATGATGTTTGTTAACCTGGTAGAACTCCGTATTCAGCGTATTCAGGAGGTTATTATTCGGTGCTGAAAAATTACTGGCAGCATCAACCAGAACAATGCGTTTTGCGGATTTGTAATCGATTCCTTCCAAACTGTTGATACAGTAAAGCCTTTCCCTACTTAATTTCTTTTTGACCAGTTCGGTATCAGAAAGCCGAAATAGATTGCGGTCGTAATAGTAAATGAAGTTGAGCGAAAAATGGACCGGGGCAACCAATACCAGAGTTTCGTTATTTTCCAGTTGTCTGACCAATTGAACTGTTTCCCGGACTTCCCGTTTGTTGGTCTTATTGGGTTTTACCGTGACAATAAACAAGAGGCAGATCAAAGCCGGAATGAGTAGCCGTAATTTCGGTTTTTGAATGATGAAATCGGTGGAAACAGCAACCATGAGTGGAAAACCGATCGAAACAAACATCAGGTATCGGTCAAGGAACATTGGGATCCAAAAAGAAATCACAAACATAAATACGAATGGGATGTAGAACCAGCACAGGATCAATCTGGTTGCAATGCGATTGGGGTTTTGCCTGCGTTTCATGATCAAAAGGACCAAACCTACAAGCATTCCGGCTAACGTGAATACCGCTGTTACCGGCGCATTACTGAAAGCGCGAAGCATTTCATACAAAGCATTGATCCCGCTTGGAGGCGTTACCCAGGTTCCTCCTGCAGCGCTTGAAAAGCGGCTCAATATCAGCCACAGATAGGGCGAATAGGTAATCAGCATGACAAGCACAAAAAAGATCAGAAAGCGGTAATAGTCCTTTAATAGTTTTCGCTGGAACAGGATAAAGAAGAATTGAATAAACAGGATGAAAAATCCGAAGAAGTGCGTATAGATCAACAAAGTATTTGCCAGGAAGAACCAGAATAATATCCAATTGTTCCTATTCTTTGAGTGGATTATCTCCAGGTAGCAGAACATGGAAACAGCGGTCAGGAATCCCATCAAAGCATATGCTCTGGCTTCATGTGCGTATAAAACCTGGTAGGTAGAAAAAGTGAATAGGATAGAAGCAATAACTGCTACACGCAGGTTGAAGAACCGAAATCCGATCCTGTAAATGAAAAGCACGGTGAAAGCGCTGAAAATAAGAGAAGGCATTCGTACCGAGATTTCAGAAATGCCAAAAAATTTGATCCAATAGTGCAGCAGCAAAAAATGCAGAGGAGGATTATTTTCACTCTGGAAAATGGCAAATAACTGATCCAATGACTGCTGTGAATGGTATACGCTGAACGGCTCATCTCCCCCCAGTGAGTTAGAACCCAGGAAAATTCCTTTAAGCACAAAGCCCAGGAGAATAAAAAAGAGAGGAAGATAAACTTTAGTGTAATTCCTGTGTTCCATCATTTTTCAGTGCTCATTTGTTTAGGAGCATGAAAGTAATCATTTGTCAGCAGCTGCTATTGTTCTTCCCATGCGGATGTATTCAAACAGATCAGACGGATGACCGATTTTCTCCCGGTTCGCTTTGGTATTTGCTGTTTCCAGGATTTTTGGGTCTGTATCAGGGGCACGTTTGTGACCGGTCCGTACAATGATCAACTGTTCGTCCGGGATAGCAATGATGTACTGGCCTTTGATTCCACGGCAATAGTAAACCGGATGTCCGTTACTGATATACGTCCAGATATGTAAACCATAACGTGTGTTCGGAACACCTTCTTCCGTTGTCATGACCGGATTTTTGACCATTTCATCAAAATAGGAAACCGGAATAACTTGTTTATCGTTCCATTTACCATGATTGGCCAACAATTTTCCGATACGTGCAAAATCACGGGTCGTACTGTACAAACAACAAAATGCTTTTTCGTCTCCGTTTTCTTTGTCCAAGCTCCAGAATGCATCCGATTCTGCTCCGATTGGTTGCCAGAATTTTTCAGAGGCATACGCAGCAAGATCTTTGCCGGTAGCTTTTTCCAGGATGAACGCAAGCAACTGTGAATTCCCACTCTGGTAAATAAATTCTTTGCCGGGAGCCCGTTCCACGTGTTGTCGTGTGACCAATCCTCTCAAATCCCATCCATAATAGGATTCTGCATTTTCAGACAGTGGATTTTTTCCGCTTTCCGTCCAATCCAGTCCGGAAGCCATCGCAAGTAAATGACGAATGGTTATCTTTTCTTTTCCTTTCCCCGTAAATTCAGGAATGTACTTGTGTACCGGCTCATCCAAACTTTTAATATCACCATCTTCCAGCGCTATACCAATGAGTATACTGACTACTGTTTTTGCAGCCGAAAATGAATTGGAAACAGTTTCCGGATGATGCTCATCCCAGTAATGCTCATAAATTACCTTGTTATTTTTTACGATCAGAAAAGAAGAGGTTAGCCAGGTATCCATGTATTTCAGATCTTCCTTTCCAAGAGCTTCACTCCCGGTGAGCTTAAAACTCCAGGGTTCACTTTTCTTCGGGGCTTTAACCGTAGTATTGCTGAATTTGTTCAAATCGTAGATGGTAGGAGAAGTTTCTCCTTGCAGGTAGGTGTAATAAACTCCTTTATAGAGATAAAAACGGCCGCTTAGAAGAATGAAAATGTTAACGGATAAAAACAGGATTAAGACAAACCAACCAGTTCGTTTTAACCATTTGAGTAGGGTGCGTTTCATGACTATTGTGCGTAAGTGAATCCGAATTGGGAGGCTAGTTTTTCCTTTAAGAGGTCTTTTACTTCCTGCATGTCAACAGCTCTTCCAAGTTCCAGTTGCAAGGAAGTTACCGATTTATCTTCAATTCCGCAAGGCACAATGTGAGAAAAATAGGAAAGATTTGAATTTATGTTGAAACCAATTCCATGCATGGTCACCCAACGCGATGATTTTACGC
>CBFGPJ010000424.1:0-3525 GCA_965650615.1 uncultured Fluviicola sp.
AATGATTGCGCCTATGCTGAAGCTTCAGCGCAAGTATATTGCTATTTCAATGATTCAACAGACGTTTCCGTTAAATGTGGTGCAAAGATACACACTTTTTAGCGTTCTGCAAGTGTTTTGTAAAAGAAAAGTGCTAAAATTCCAAAAAACGCTTCAAAAAGACCCTCTGTCAGTAAGTAATCATCCCATCTTCAGCCACAAAACCGTTCCTCCCAATTGATCTGTCATGGTACTGTCTTTGTCAATGGAAACACCGCATACCGGATCTTTCGAAAAGGATTGCACCAGTTGGTAGCCACGAACAGGAATTGAAGGAACCTGGCTCAACGACTTCCAATAATGCTGGTACTTCAGGGAGTTATACAATTGATCTCCCGTTAGGATACAGTTGGCTCCCACGTAGATTCCGGGAATATATCCTGCAGCAAAGACCGCGTCGTACCACGCATTGGAATACGCAATAACCGTTTGGGCGGAAGTTCCCGAGGCGATTCCTTCCAAATCCATCCACAGGTTCATTCCTACAGGTAATCCAATGGATGCCGCGTTGTACGCAGCGTTGGTTCCGTATTCTGTTCCTAATTGTGCAGATGGTGTCCAGTCGGGCATGGAAACGTGCTGTACGGCACCCAGCGCTAATCCGGATTCAAGAATCGTTTTGGCTTCCGTGTAACTCAGATCACCTGGTTGCTGTCCGTGTCCGCGCGACAGGTATCTGAAACAGAACGCATAGCCATTGTTTACAAAACAGGAAGCAGATGTGGCATTGAGTACGGTATTTGTATCAAATCCACTCAAACCCGGAGAGGCATTTTGCACAGAACCCGGAAGTAAAGGTGTAGTCATGAATACTGGTTATTAAATTATTAGTATTAGGAACAATTCTTTCCCAATACGGTAAAAATACACTTTCCTTTCAAATACAGACATCCCTGTACGGAAAATCGCAACTCACCTGTTTTAAGTATTGCTAAATCATTTTACTAAAAGATTAGCAACCCACATCTTTGTCGAAACATTTAAACTTAAAACGATGACTCAGAAACCTTCATTTGTCCGCCGCGGCGGACTGCCAGTTGGGTAGCATTCGGAACAGGATTAATCGGATATTTTGCCGGAGTCTTCGGAAACCAGGACCTTCATTTGAGTGAAAAAGGATACTACTTCACCGTGATCATGTTCGGCCTATTTTCCGTAATCAGTGTTCAAAAAAGTGTCCGCGACAGATTGGAGGGAATTCCGGTGACGGATCTCTATTATGGGATCAGCTGGTTTTGCACCATCCTGTCTGTTTCTCTGCTGGTAATCGGATTATGGAACGCCCAGATGTGGGGAAGTGAAAAAGGATTCTTTGCCTTTTCATTCGTACTCGCACTTTTCGGAGCAATTGCCATTCAGAAAAATACGCGTGACTCGATTTCCAAAGAGAAACCATTCTAGCCTAAATCAACATAGAATGTAACAAAGGAACCTGTTTATTATTGATAAACAGGTTTTTATATTTAGGCAAAATCCTGTTTTTCCGGTGATTAATTTCGATTAATTAACGCAGGAATTGATGGTTTTCCACAATTTTTAGAATAAGAAGCGTACCTTTGCACCAAATTTTTAAATATGTCTCACAAATCAGCTTTCGTAAATATTGTTGGTAGTCCCAATGTGGGGAAATCGACGCTTATGAACGGATTGGTGGGCGAAAAGCTTTCCATCGTTACTTCCAAAGCACAAACCACCCGCCACCGGATTCATGGATTGGTGAACGGCGACGATCATCAAATTGTTTTTTCCGATACACCCGGAGTGGTAAATGCATCTTACAAGTTGCATGAAGCGATGATGAGTTATGTGGAAAGCTCGTTTAAGGATGCGGACATTTTATTGTTCATTACGGATATGAGCGAAAATGAAATGAACCACAAGGAAACGCTTGAACGCATCGTTAAATTGCGCATTCCGGTTTTGTTGATCCTGAACAAGATCGATTTGGCCGACCAAACCAAATTGGAAGAACGCGTACAATACTGGAAAGAAAAAGTGCCGAACGCGGAAATCATTCCTACTTCCGCTTTGCATAAATTCAATATCGATGTGATCTGGAACCGCATTTTGCAGTTGGCTC
Organism: uncultured Fluviicola sp.; assembly: GCA_965650615.1. Taxonomy (GTDB): domain Bacteria; phylum Bacteroidota; class Bacteroidia; order Flavobacteriales_D; family Crocinitomicaceae; genus Fluviicola. The sequence continues at coordinate 2,120 of CBFGPJ010000424.1, forward strand.
CCGAAGGTCCGGCTTACTTCGACAAGGATGAATTGTCTGATCGCCCGATGCGTTTCTTTGTTTCGGAAATGATCCGTGAAAAGATCTTTTTGCATTGTGATAAGGAAGTTCCCTATGCATGCCAGGTCGAAATTGAATCGTATAAAGAAGCCGAAAACATTACGCATATCCGCGCATTGATCATCGTGGAACGCGATTCACAAAAAGGAATTATTATCGGGAAGAAAGGTGATATGCTGAAGCGCATTGGCCGTGATGCCCGTTTGGATATGGAAGCTTTCTTAGGTCAAAAGGTATTCCTTGAGACTTTTGTAAAAGTGGACAAAGACTGGAGAGCCAGTGAACAAAAATTGAAAAAGTACGGGTATTAAGTCCCGGGATTATCTATAACGCAGTGCTGTGAAGTACGTCTAAAAAACAAGAAATGGGAAATATAATTGCCATCGTAGGACGCCCCAATGTAGGAAAGTCCACCCTCTTTAACCGCTTAACAGAAAGTTCTCATGCCATCGTGAAAGAAGTCAGTGGTGTAACCCGCGACCGGATCTATGGTCGTGGTGAATGGAACGGAATTCCTTTTTCGGTAATTGATACCGGAGGATATGTGAAAGGTTCGGAAGATATTTTTGAAGGAGAGATCCGTAAGCAGGTCGAAATTGCAATCGAAGAAGCAAACGTGATCTTGTTTGTGGTTGATGCTACTACCGGAATCGTGGACCTGGACGAAACAGTTGCCGGAATTTTGCGCAAATCCAAAAAGAAGGTACTGGTAATCGCCAACAAAGTGGACAACAACGACCGTGTCGGAATGTCTGCTGAGTTTTGGTCTTTTGGCCTTGGTGAAGTATTCGATTTATCTGCGGCAAATGGTTCCGGAACAGGAGAGATCCTGGATGAAGTGGTTAAATACTTTGATAAAGAAGATCCGCGCGGAGAGGAAGAAGCGAATTTACCCCGTATCGCAGTTGTCGGGAAACCGAATGTGGGTAAATCTTCCATGATCAATGCACTTACCGGTGAAGAACGAAATATTGTAACGAATATCTCGGGAACGACCCGCGATTCGATCGACACACGCTATAACGCTTTTGGTTTTGATTTCATGCTGATCGATACGGCTGGGATCCGCAAAAAAGCGAAAGTAACGGAAGATATCGAGTACTATTCCGTATTGCGCTCGGTTCGTACTATTGAAGATTCGGATGTGTGTATTTTCATGATCGATGCAACGGAAGGAATTCAAAAGCAGGACCTGACCATTTATTACATGATCGAGAAAAACCACAAAGGTGTGGTCGTTTTGGTCAATAAGTGGGATTTGGTAGAAAAGGACACCATGACTGCCGTTGAATATGAAAAGAAACTAAGAAATGATCTGGCCCCTTATAACGATGTTCCGATCATCT
>CBFGPJ010000425.1:0-3493 GCA_965650615.1 uncultured Fluviicola sp.
ACCAACACGATCCAGTAGGTATTTTCCAACTTCCGATTCAGCTGTTGCTGCAACAATTCTGCATCTTTCTTTTTTCTGTAAAGTTCCGAACGCTGTTTTTCCGATTTGATGTCGTAGATAGCGTTTGTCCTGGAAATCGTACGATCGCGAAGTTCTTTGTAATAGCGCAAATGGTGTAATTCATACTTACTCCAGAAGTCCTTTGCTTTTCGGTTCTGATTTTGATCCAGGTAAATCAAACCCAGCGCTTTATAAATTTTATATAACTGTTCATTCGCCTGAAGTTTTTCAGCGATGGGCAAAGCTTCCGATAACAGTTTCTCCTCTTTCTTCTGATCCTTTTGGTCTTTGTAAACCTGAGCCCAATTGATCAGCGTACTGAGATACAAATATTCATTTTCAATCTCTTTGGAAAGACCGGCACTTTCCCGGTATATTTTCTCTGATTCCGAAAAGCGCTTATAATCCTCCAAAATCATCGCTTTATTGCACAAAACAATAGCTAGTCCGTATTTGTTGGATGTCCTTCTGTACCCCTCGATTGCCAGTTCCGAATAATAAAGGCTTGAATCTTTTAATCCGATGGTATTAAAGTTAGTTCCCATATTGGAATACGTATCCAGGATCTGGTCCTTATCGTTTGCGCGTTTGTATGACGAAACACTTTTCCGGTACCAAAACAAAGCAGTTTTTCCAAGGTCCAATTCCTCATAGATCAAGCCCAGGTTATTTTGCGTGGCCCCGACATTGAGATAATCGTTCATTTTCTCAAAATACAGTTTCGCTTTATGAAAGGATTGAATGGCACGTTTGAGGTCATTTGTCCGCCAGTAAATTAAACCGAGATTATTTTCACAGGAAGCAATTCCTTTTGAATACCCGTGCTTTTTAGCTATTGCCAGTGCTTTTTTATAATTGGCAATTGACAAATCGATTTGAGAAAGCACATCATATGCAATTCCGATTCGGATATAAGCCCGGATCTCTCCCGGAAAAAATGCACATTTATTGGACTTTTCGGCGATTTCCAGGCATTCTTTTATGGCCGCTTTCGGGTTTTCGTAACACAAATCCAATACCTTGTCATTCCGTTGGTTGATCTTATTGGTATCACATTGCGCGTAAGTTCCTAAAGAAAAAAAATTCAGCAGTAAGCCAAGCAGTAGTAATTTTTTCATAATCCGGTTTTGGGAACTTACTTCAGTTCCTGTTTTTTCAGGTGTTTTCTTCGTTTCAAATAAAGCAGACCGAAGAACCCGATCAGAATCCCTGCAATGAACCAAATCAGGATATCCTGGTACCAGGGAGCTCCTATTGTAAACATGGTATGCTGAGGATTTGAATAGCGTCCTGTCCCATCATCAAAAACTCTTAATTCCAGCGTATAATGCCCGGAACTTAAATGCACAAAATTCAATTTTGTTGATCCCAATGGACAATTTGTCCAGCTTGTCTGATCCGATTCATTATTCCTTACCAGGCGGTATTGTAACTGATAGGGATGATTCCCCATTAATTCAACCAACTCATAAGGAATCGTTATTTCGGTGTTTCCCGGCCCGAATTCAGTTGTGTTCTTCGGTGAGTGATTCCCTTCCGGTTTTCCCAAAATGAATGCCGGGAAGTCGGTTTTTACTTTCTCCCATTTAAACTCAAACAAACCGAATTGGGTGGCTACAAACACTTTGTCATCCAGGACCACAAAATCCCTCAGGAATAAATCGTTCATGCCTGAAAGTGCTTCCAAACGTTCCAGGTTCCCGTTCAATACTTTTGTTCTGTAAAGTGTTTTATCCGAAAGGATGTAAAACTGATCGTTATAAATTTTCAATTTGGAAACCAACAGGTTACTTCCGTTTTCCCGGAAATTCAGTTCTTGTGTTACTCTTCCTTTTTTAATGGTAAAAATCTTATTGGCCGAACTCAGCACATACCATACATGTTTGTGAAAGAGTATTTCAGAAGGATCAATGTTTTCGTTAAAATAACGGATTGAACGGTATTGCAGGGTATTCAAATCAAGACTAAACAACCCTTCCAGATTTGAAAACAGAACTTCGTTCGTATCGGATTGCTGAAACAATTTCACGGGGCTTTCCAATACAGTATTGCGTGGTTTTCCTTTAGTCAGTTTCTCACGCAATTCTTTGGCCGATTTTGCTTCAATGCTAAATAATCCTTTGGAAGAAACAAGGAGAAAACTTCCATTATTCAACGGTAAAATTTCCTTTATAACTTCATCCGTCAAAATAAGCGGCATGCGAATGCTGACTTGTTTGGGATCGGTTTTCACCTCATTTTTATGAACCGTACTGCGGATTTTCTTCCCGAACTTATTCAGGACCATCATTTCCCCGGAATTGCTTCGTGCAATGATCTCACCCTGGTTCAGGTCCAAATAATTGAATTCGGTCGAATTAAGCAATTTGTAGGAACCGGCCGGTATGCAATACAATCCTTTGGATTTGGTCCCCAGCCAGATATTCTTGTCCTTATCCTGGAAAACCGCAGTTACATGTAATCCTACAATAATGGATTTCACGCGCATATCCCCTGCTTTCAAAACAATCATACCCGTTTCAGAAAGCAGAGATACTTTTCCTTCAATGCGCACTATTTTTTGAATGGAATGGTTGAATGCTCCGATCAGTTTATTCAGATTTTTAAACCGTTTGTTTATGTATTGGAGTGAGATGTTTGAATTCGGTTTTGAAGGGAAAATGATCAGGGCATTCTTCTCACCTACCAGCCATCTTCCTTTCATTCCCGGCAGTGTTCTGGAAACCTGGTCATCAATATCGATCAATTCATTACCTGAAAGTAACGCAAAACGTCCTTTTCCCGTCTCTGCGTAATCGATCAATTCCGATTTTCCCTTTTCATAAAACGGAATTTCTGTTCGTGATACCAAAGAAAACGGATTTGTTTTGAAGACATAGACTGCATCCGGGCAAAGAACTCTCAGTTTTCCTTCTTTCGTTTTTTCCAATTTCAGGATCTGATTTTTAATTTCCGGTAATGAAATCAAGACTACCTGATCGTCTTTTATTTCGAAAAGCTGTCCCGTTTTGTTTAAGCCGATGAATTTATCTTTCAACCTCATCAGTTGAACAATGTCTTTGGAATATAGTTTGGATGAAGCGATTTGTTTTGACTGGAAACCGTTAAAACTAAATACACCTTTATCCGTTCCTAAAATCAAGCGACCGAATGCGTCTTGTTCAATTGCCGTAATGTGATGATCTTTCAGCGAAGTCTCAACCGGATAATAATACGATTTTGTTTGTGCAAAAATGAGTGAAGTGAAGAGCAGAAAGATCGGAACTAATTTCATTTTTTTCTCTTTTAAGTACCGACATTTATCGTCGGTGATGCTTTTGTATTTCGGTTTGAAACCACTGCCATAAATTATCCTTTGGCACCGGTGCTGTTATTTTTACTATCTCTTTGGTTGTCGGATGTTCAAATTCCAACTCTCTGGAATGCAAATATA
>CBFGPJ010000426.1:0-3491 GCA_965650615.1 uncultured Fluviicola sp.
CTTATCTGATAGAGAAGTTAATCAATATCGATCAAACGTATAGGTCTTTTCTTAGTGAAGAAGATCGTATGAAACACATGGATAGTTTGCGCATGCTTTCTATTCAACGAGATTCTTTGGATATGATCGAGTTTTTAAGGATTTATAATAAGTATGGTTATCCTGGAGAAAAGATTTCCTGTTTTTTTTCCATGCGCTGGTTGTCTTTCCTCTTGCATACGGCTGATTATGACTGGTTCTATGAAAAAATGTATCCTTTGTTTGAACGGGATGTCAGAACAGGTAGTATGCCCGCATCTTTATTTCTTTTTTGGATTGACCGTCATTCAGCATCCAATGATCAGCGAGCTGAGTATGCTGTTTACCAAAATCCGAATCATTTTAAAGCGACACCTGAAGAGTTGGAAGAAATTAAGAGGAAGCGTTTTGAAATGGGAGTGTCGAAATTGTTTCGAATTCCATATGTTTTAAGCAGTACGGATTAAAATGATCCTAATCTTCACTGAAAATATAAGCTATTCTGCACGTTATGTTGCGCGGCATTTGTTAAAGATGAAGCAAAATTTTGAAGTCTTTCTTGAATCGGATTTCATTGGTTTTAATTACGATTTGAATGCTTCCCATAACAATGTTTCTGTATATAGAAATGGAAAGTTTTTGTGTAAATACGAGGATATCCGATCCATTTGGGCCCATCGAAGTGAGATCAACATTGAAAAATCCTATTACGGAACCAGTGAGGAAGAACAGATCTATCTGAAACGGCATCATGATACACAAGTTCAGTCTATTCAACATTTATTGCACCAAAAAAAGTGTTTGGGCCGGTTTGGAAAACTCAATTTTAATAAGTTGGTTTTCCTGGATGCTTGTAAACAATTGCAAATTCCGATTCCCAAAACGTTGGTCACAAAGAAAAAGAGTGAGTTGATTCAATTTTTTAATGACCTGGAAAATGGGATGATCGTTAAATCCCTGGCGCGGAATTTTCATCACTGTGTTTCTATTTCAGAGAAGGAACAGGTCTGGCAACATGGAATTACAAACGAAGTGAAAGAAAATGATCTGGACGGAATACCGGATGAATTTGATCTGAGTTTATTTCAGGAAAAACTAGATAAGAAATACGAATTGCGGGTGTTTTATCTGGATGGAATGTGTTTTTCTCAAATCATTTTTTCTCAGAAATATGCTTTTTCGGAAGTGGATTACAGGCAAGGTTTGGGTGGCTCCGAAATGCGTCAGTGCAATTTCAATTTACCTGAAAAGATCAAAGAACAAATAAAACGATTGATGAATTTCCTGGATTTAAATATTGGTTGCATCGACCTGGTTGTTACAAAACAACATGAGTATGTCTTTTTGGAGGTCAATCCATCGGGCATTTTTACGGATATGATGGACAACTGCAATTACGATATGCATCACGAAATTGCCAAATACTTAATGTCATGAGATCACAAATTAAAACCATAGACGCTTTGCTCGCAGAAGAAAAAAGTTATCCTGTAAATGTTCAGCCTAAAGAACCTATTGGAATCGAAATGACCATTCTTGGCTTTCGAAATGTTCAATACAAAGAAAAACTTCACCGGCCGATTTCAAAAATTATGGATCCTTTGATGATTATCAATGAAGAATAACCCAACATACATTACACTTTATCCGAATATCATTCCGGTGCGTGGTTATAGCCGTTCGGTGTTGATGGATTTGTATATGGGGAAATTCCAGTTTATTCCGAATTATTTCTGTGATTTTCTCAATGAGAATAAACTGCAAAAGCTTCAGCGTGAAGACTTCCTGGGTCTTGGAAACTTGGAGGGTGATTTTACGGAGATCACAAACCTATTGGAATATTTGATTGAAGCAGATTATTTGACCGAAGCAGATCCGGACTTATTGGAAGGTTTAAATGTTGATTCTCCAGTGAGGACTGAAGATTCGTTAATCAATGATTGTATTATTGAATTATCAAAAGAATCGAATTGGGACTTGGGTCATTTTCTATCTGAAATTGATCGAATAGGAGTTAAATTCCTGGAAATTCGTTTTTTGGATTTTAAAGCATTTACACACTTTCAGTCCCTTATTCAAGCAGCACTTCAAAATCATTCGATTGAATTTTTACATATGATCGTTCCTTTTGCTCCGGAATTGGATCAAATCCTGATGAGTGAAATGCCGGATTTTCATCGGCTGAATCAGTTAACCGTATATCATTGTATTTCACAAGCTGAATTTAAATGGGATGATGCCCCATTCCGGGTAAATTTTTCAACACAGGCCAGTATTGACATTTCTAACTGCGGATGTATTGATCCGGCTTATTTTGGATACAATGTGCTGAACTATTATAGTAACAGGAAAAATAACAGTTGTTTGTCACATAAATTGAGTATTGACCAGTTTGGAGAAATCCGGAATTGTCCTTCAAAAAAAGACTCTTTTGGTAAGCTATCGGATATTGATTTGGAACGAATAATCCAATTGAAGGAGTTTCAAAAAGAATGGCACATTACCAAAGAATCGATTTTGATCTGTTCCGATTGCGAATTCCGTTGGATGTGTTCCGATTGCCGGGTTTTTGTTCAAGATGAATCGAATCCTTTATCTAAACCATCAAAATGCGGGTATAATCCTTATATCAGTCTTTGGAAGGGTGAAGAGAACTACTTGTCGGAACAGGATTGCGGTATATACATCGAAAACGGTATCATTTCCATTCCGGAAGAGAGAATTAATGAGATAAATGAAAGAATATGGGGATGAAATTATTGTTCATATTGATTTTTGGGCTGTTTTCGTGTTCCGGATTACTGGCACAGGATTTTGCTGAAGTGAAACTGGTTGACTCCATTTCCGTCTCATTCGATGTGGGTAGTTCGACAATGAAAAACCCATCCGCGTTTTTAAGCCGGGTCAATAAATTAAAACTGACTTATGGGAAAATAAAAGTGGTTGCTTATACAGATACAGTTGGAAGTATTTCTTACAATAAGAACTTGGCTTCAAAAAGAATGACTTCGGTTTTAAAACTCATTGAGTCGTCAAATATGAAAGCATTTGTGATTGATACGCTTAATAAGAATGAAGAACGAAAAGAGCACTCAACCAATGAAGGATCCTTTCGCAGAGTAGATGTATTTGTATATAGTGTAAAGCCGGTTATTAAGTATAATGTTCCCATGAACCTAAGGATAAATTTCCATTCCGGAACCAGCAATATTGTGAAGAGCTCCATGGAAAACTTAAGAGTGCTTGAAATGCTCATGAAGAATGATACTGCGATTCGTATTAAACTAAACGGGCATGTTTGCTGTGAACCGGATATGAAACTTTCTGTGGACCGTGCAGAAAAGGTAAAAAGTTACCTGGTGGATCAGGGTATCCTGGCTGGCAGGATCAGTTGTAAAGGATATTCCAACGAGGCAAAACTCTTTCCTGAATCAAATGAAGTGAATAAGAGTAGAAACATGCGCGTGGATATT
>CBFGPJ010000427.1:0-3487 GCA_965650615.1 uncultured Fluviicola sp.
ACTTTTCTTTTCATAAGCGAGTAAATTTGAGCTCTGAATTTACTATTTAAATCTTTAACTCAAATCACTTTTAACGTTTAAAATTGAATTCTTAAAAGGTTTTTGCCGGTTTAGCAGTCATTTCAAATACCAGTTTTCCTCCGTTTTTCAGATTTTGGTAACTCAGTTTAAAATTGGTCATTTTAACACCATTGAAGTAAACTGCTTTGACGTAGTGATTCTTCTCACTTTGATTTTTAGCTGTTATTTCTATTACTCCTCCGTTCTCCAAATGGATCTTCGCACTCTTCACCAAAGGACTTCCTAAAATGTATTCATCCGAACCCGGGCAAACAGGATAAAATCCAAGTGAACTGAAAATATACCACGCACTCATCTGTCCGCAATCATCGTTTCCGCTTAACCCATCAATTTTTGCTACATACTTTGTTCTCAATACCTGACGGATGTATTTTTGTGTCAAATCCGGGCGACCGACCCAATCAAACAAATAAATCACATGATGGGAAGGTTCATTCCCGTGAACATAAGATCCCATGATTCCCTCGCGCGTAATGTCTTCCGTATGCTCGAAATACTTATCGGCCAATTGCATGGTGAACAGTGAATCGAGGTGTGAAGCAAAGCGTGTTTTCCCGCCCATCAGCCGGATCATCGAATCTACCTGGTGTGGTACATATAAACTATAGTTCCATGCATTTCCTTCAATGTATCCCGCCTGATGTGTGTCCAGTGCGTCGAACTTTTCAATGAACTTTCCGGAACTCATCCGTGCACGCATGAATCCGGAGCCCGGATCGAACACGTGTTTGTAGTTCACACTTCTCTTGCTGAATTCTTCGTAAATATCCATTCGCTTCAACCCAAGTGCCAGCTGTGCAATGCACCAATCGTCGTAAGCATATTCCAGTGTTTTGGAAACCGAACTTCCGCTTTTGTCTTCGGCTACATACCCCAAATCCATGTACGAATCAATTCCTTCGAAATAACGGGTCCGTGCCGTTTGAACACAGGCATCCAAAGACTGGTTGTAATCGATTCCCTGTAATCCCTTGTTGTAGGCATCCGAAATCACCGAAACGGAATGATAACCGATCATGCACCAATTTTCATTCGAATAATGCGACCAAACCGGTAACATTTTTTCGGCGCTTTGTTTTTGGTGATCAATCATCGAGTTGACCATATCTGCATTGCGTTTGCGCTGTACCAGATTAAATAAAGGATGCAAAGCCCGGTAAGTATCCCAGAGTGAGAAAGTGGTATAATTTGTTCCGTCTTTATTGATGTGGTCCGTGAAATCCAAGCCTTTGTACACGCCGGAAACATCCTGGTAAACTGTCGGACTTAAACAGGTGTGATAAACTGCCGTGTAGAAATTGGTCAGATCTGTTTCGTTGATCATTTGAACATCAAACTTGTTTAATTCCTGTTCCCATAAATCCTCGCCATTTTTTCTGTACCCATTGAAATTCCAGTCAGGTGCTTCATTTTTCAAATTCAATTTTGCTCCCTCTATACTTGTGTTCGATAAGGAAACTTTTAAGAGCAGTTCTTTCGAATCATCCAGGTCAAAATCAAAGAAAGCGCGAAATTGTGCTGCCGACATTTCCGGGAAGTTGTCTTTCAAATTAAACTTTCGCCAAAAGCCCTGATACACTTTTTTTGCCTGAAAATCATCGTATCCATAGGACTTGATCGGTCGGGAGAATTCAATTGCAAAGTAAACGGTACGGTTTTTTGCCCAACCGGAAGTTTGCCGGAAACCGACAATATGATAGGCATCCACAACACGAACGTAAGTGTTTACGTTCTTCCCGTTGTAATTATAAATCCCTGAAATCAGATCCAGGACAATGTGTGCGGAATCCTGTTTTGAAAAGGTGTATTTGTGAATCCCGACACGGGTTGTAGTTGTTAATTCGGCTTTAATTTGATGATCATCCAGCAAAACAGCATAATAATTAGGTTTTGCAGTTTCATTTTCATGACTGTAAGCCGAACGGAAACCACCTTCAGGCTTTGAGGCAATTCCCGGATTGAGTTGCAATTTACCACTGGTTGGCATAATTAAAATGTCTCCTAAATCGGAATGGCCTGTGCCACTGAAATGGGTATGACTGAAGCCAACAATTGTCGGGTCCTCGTATTGATAACCGGCGCAATATTTATAGACATCCGGATTGTATTTTCCGTCCATCGAATAAGAGAGCGTATCTGTATCCGGACTTAACTGTACAGCTCCGAAAGGTACCGTTGCACCGGGAAAAGTATGCCCCATTTTGGAAGTACCGATCAATGGATTGACGTAGTTTAATTTGCTTTGGGCTGAAACTGAAAAGGCAAAAAGAATGATTCCAACAGTTAGAAGATAGAAACGCATGGACTTCGGTTTTTCCCGAAGGTAGCAATTTATTGGTTTCTCACGGATGATCGCAGATTGATATTAACCACGAGGTGCACGAAGCACACAAGACTAATGGAATGATCAATCCTTTACCAAAGCAAAGGCATATAATAAGGACACAAAGAAGTTCAATAAAAATAACCTCGTGTGCTTTGTGAGCTTCGTGGTTTACTTCAGAAACGCAGGTGTTTTACCGTATGTCCGTTGTTGATGAGTTGTTTCAGAGAGTCGATCCCGATCATTAAATGCTTGTCTACAAATCCCGCGGTTACTTTCGAATCGCTTTCGCTGGTTTTCACTCCTTCCGGGGTCATCGGTTGATCACTTACCAGGAGCAAAGCACCGGTTGGAATTTTATTGGCGAAACCAACCATGAAGATTGTAGCAGTTTCCATATCAATGGCCATTGCCCGGATGCGGCTCAGGTATTCCTTGAATTTGTCATCGTGTTCCCAAACTCTGCGATTGGTCGTGTAGCAGGTTCCGGTCCAATAATCGAAACCGGCATCACGAATGGTGGTAGAAATTGCTTTTTGCAACGCGAAGGCCGGTAAAGCCGGTACTTCCGTCGGGAAATAATCATTGCTTGTTCCTTCCCCCCGAATAGCTGCAATTGGTAAAATCAGATCACCTACTTCACTTTTACTTTTCAGACCGCCACATTTCCCAAGGAATAAAACTGCCTTCGGTTTGATTGCAGAAAGCAGGTCCATAACCGTAGCAGCAGATGCGCTTCCCATTCCGAAATTGATGATGGTTATACCATGAGCTGTGGCGCATTGCATCGGCTTATTTTTCCCAATTACTTCCACCTCGTACATGTCGGCAAACTTTTCCACGTAATTCAGGAAATTGCATATCAAAATATATTCTCCGAAATTTTTTAATTCTTCACCGGTGTAGCGTGGCATCCAGTTGTCTACGATTTCTGATTTTGTCTTCATGTGTGATGTATGGAGTTGAGTGAAATTACTGAAGAAAATTGAGAAGCCGTGTTATTTTTTCGTGAAAATGGAGCTAAAACGATATTTCTGAGGATCAATTTCTTGTTTCGCTTCGCTCCCAATTTCTTTTAACCAC
>CBFGPJ010000428.1:0-3484 GCA_965650615.1 uncultured Fluviicola sp.
CTGCGTAATACAAGTCCCGATATTCCCGGAAGTATCCGTATAGGAGATGATGATTCCAACTGGGTTGGTAATCACAGTACCCGGAAGCGGACTTTGTGAGAATGTAAGCAAATTGGAAGGAGCACAGTTGTCAACAGCACTGTGAGTTCCTGCAAGGTTCGGAACGGTCATGGAACAAGTTCCCGAAACCGCCAGACTGGTATCGCTCAAACAGGAAACCGCCGGAGCAAGGGTATCAATTGCAGTAAGGAAAATGGAACAGCTTCCGATATTTCCGTTTAAATCTACTGCTGTTATCAAGACAGTGATTGAATCGGAAAATAATAAGGTTGCCGGTATGTTTTGGGCAAATACCAATGAGCTGCTTGCAGTACAATCATCGGTTGCTGAAACCAAAGGTACCAGGTTTCCAACCAAAGCCAAACATTGGTTGTTTACCGGAACAGAAATTGTCGCCGGACAATTAATTACAGGTAATGTTCCGTCCTGAACAGTCAAATTGAATTGACAAGTTTGTTCATTCCCTTCCTGGTCCATTGCCTGGATCGTGATGGGGTGTACCCCGGTGGGTAAGGAGTTTCCAACAGCCGGACTTTGATTCAGGAGAAAAACAGTGGAGCAGTTGTCAGTGACCGTAGCTTGCGAAGTGAAGCTGGCAATATCGTACGTACAACCATTGTTTGTAGAAACCGTTTGGTTAGCCGGACAGGTTATTTGCGGGGAAATGGTGTCGAAGAAAAGGACATGTGTAAAGCAGCTTCCCGAATTTCCTGCGAGGTCCGTCACAGTAACAAACACGTTTTGAGTTGCTGTCATAGTTGTTCCGGCAGCAGGAGTTTGGTTAAACACCAAAGATACAGCAGGTGTACAGGCTTCATTTACTGTAACAGCAGGAACCAGGTTTGGAACAAGCGCAGTACAGGAAGGAGATGCATAAACACTATCCAATGCCGGACAAGTTGGTTTTGGAACGACTGTATCCAATACTGTCAGCAGGAAGTTACAACTTGCATTATTCCCTGATGGATCCACTGCCTGGATTGTAATCGTAGTGTTTGCACTTACGGTTGTTCCGGGAGGGGGAGTCTGAACAGTGGAAACAATTCCACAATTATCATTTACCGTTGCGAGTGCTCCGAAGTCAGCTAAAGTCAACTGGCATAAAAATTCGTCCGTATAGCCTGTTGATGGAGAAGGACAGGTAATTGTCGGTGGAGTTACATCACCGGATGTTCCCTGGATTCTGAAATTATCGATAGCCGGAGCTTTATTTCCGATATTGGAATCATTGTAAGTGAAGCGGAAACCGATCCAGAAAACACTGTTGTCAAAACTTCCGGGAAGCAACTGGTTAAATCCGGTATAAACAGCGTTTGCAACCAATTGTGTTGAAACAGGCGTCCAGCTTGCCCCGGAATTCGTACTGTAAACCAATTCCAGATAATCCAACCCGCTTTCGCCTTCAACCTGGATATCTGCAAGGACACGGATAGAACTGTAACAGGCGGCATTCACCGGCCTGTAAACAATTGCAGTTTCCGTTCCCGAAGACGCGTTGGTATAACCATAATGCGTAATTCCTGTCGGAGTGCAATCATTCGTACTTCCACCTGAAGTAATGTATAATGCCGAATTACCACCGTTATTGGTACAAGATCCCTGGATCCATTGGTTTGGTCCTGAAGTGCTTACCGTATTCCAGGAAAATGCACTTTCAAAATTATCCGTAATAAAAGTAGTTTGAGCAAGTAGTTGTGAACTCCATTGAATGAAAAGGACGCACACAAAAATGAGTATTGATTTATTCATAATTTAAGTTGGACGAGGCCCAAAACTAACAGAAAATTCAATAAAATAAAGGTCAAATACTCCACAATGAAGGAATAGTTTTCAACGATGGGGATTAATCGTTAGATTTGCAGACAAAATTGAAGGAAATGGTTGGGATTATCATGGGCAGCACTTCAGATCTGCCAATTATGCAAGACGCTGCGGATATTTTAAAAGAATTTGGAGTACCATATGAATTAACCATTGTTTCTGCTCACAGAACTCCGGAACGAATGTTCGAATATGCAAAAACAGCTTCCGAAAGAGGGATCCGGGTTATTATTGCCGGTGCAGGAGGAGCGGCACATTTACCTGGAATGACAGCGAGTTTGACACCGCTTCCGGTTGTTGGCGTTCCCATTAAATCAAGTAATTCAATCGATGGATGGGATAGTTTATTGTCAATCGTTCAGATGCCCAATGGAATTCCGGTAGCTACCGTTGCAATTAATGCCGCAAAAAATGCAGGGATTTTAGCTGCAAAGATCCTGGGAGCAAGTAATCCTGAATTACAAAAAAAGCTCAGTGCTTATATGGAATCGATGAAAGAAACCGTATTGGAAGGCGCTAAGAAGGTGGAACAGAGCAGTAAATAGTTTTAGGTTTCCCACCCTCCTCGGTCCTCCCTCAAGGGAGGAAGTCGAAGCAATCTCCCTCCTTGAGGAGGGATTGAGGGAGGTGATTCTTGAGTAACCTGAGTTTATCGAACAATAGTCCTGAAAGTCAGATTAACTCTTGGTTTTTGCGTTGTTTTGGTCGGTGGAAGCCGGTGCAGCCAGTGTGTTTGAGTTTCATCTTTCATAACCAGCAAACTTCCATGTTCCAAAATCAACGAAACGGTTTCTTTGGTTTCTTTGTGTTTGAAAGCAAATTTGCGTTCGGCACCAAAACTTAGCGATCCGATTGCACCATTCTTTTTCAGATCCTTTTCAGCATCACTGTGCCACGCCATTCCCTCATCTCCTGAATGGTACAAGTTGAGCAGGCAGGAATTGAATGTCTCTCCCGTTTTCTCTTCAATGATTTTTTTTAAGGCTAAAAGTTCTTTTGTCCAGGGAAGTGCTTTTTTGGTGATGTTTGAGTAGGTGTATTCAAATTCCTGGTCGCCATACCAGGCCACTTTTCGTTTGGTTAAGATCCGTTTTCCGAATATGACAGCTTCATCATTTTTCCATTCGATCGTTTCTAAGAGATTATCACGGTAAAAATCGGCTTCCTTCCTGGAGAAAATAGTTCCATAATAATTCACGGTTCCATCTTTTGGAAGCAGGTTTGTCGATTCGTTTGTTTCGGTATTAAATAAGTCCATTTTTCCAATTGAGATATTCGGTTTTCATACAATGCCCGCAAGGCCGGAAACCGTTTTCCCGGGCTTCATTCTCAGATAAAAAGAAGACCCGGTTTTCGCGTTTCATTCTTTTCCCGGAGGAACAGTTCATTGTTCCGTAAATTTTCAGTTTTTGATTGCCGCCAAAGCAAATTTCGCCATTTCTAAATTTAGAACGCAATTCGGAATCCGATATTTTTTGATGCAGGATCATATGACTTCCTATTTAAAATGCAGTTGTGTGATATTTTACCACAAATGCACAAATGTTTGAGGCGCTTACCAGTGGGAATTATGTACTTTAATCAGGTAACGACAAAAGCATCA
>CBFGPJ010000429.1:0-3472 GCA_965650615.1 uncultured Fluviicola sp.
CAACCGGGGTAAAATCATGGGGAACAATAATGGTCTTTTTTTCCATAAGGAGCATTTGTGGGTTTTATATAGTAGTGCAAATGTAATCAAAGCATTAGAAGCTAGATTCTATTTCTTCGATCAATATTAAAAATAAGACGTTAATAAAACAATAAGTCGTTGTTTTTTCTCACTTTTGTAAGGATTAAAAAATGAAGAAAAGATGCCAATAATCGGGAAATTACTTAAAAAGACTACCGAATTTTCGGCGCGGAGAAATGCGTTGAAGGGACTTGATTTTAAGGATCAGATTAAAGTTCTCTCAAAGATTTTAAAGTTTGCCCAGGAAACTAAATTTGGCTACCACTATGATTTTCAATCCATTCTGGATTCCGAGAACATGGTGGAGGAATTTCAAAAGAGCATTCCCATCAGGGACTACGATCAGTTCTATCAAACCTGGCTGCACCGTTGCCTTGACGATGAGGAAGATGTAATCTGGCCGGGGAAAATCAAATATTTTGCACTTTCTTCCGGAACAACCGGTTCACCAAGCAAGCGCATACCGGTTACAAAACAAATGATCCGTTCGTTCCAGCGGAATACGATCAAACAATTTACGGCAACCGCAGATTTGAATTTGTCGGATGGGTTTTATCAAAAATCACTCATTGCTGTTGGCGGTTCTTCCAAACCGGAAAAAAGAGGAAAACACTACGAAGGAGATCTTTCCGGAATTTTAAAGAAACATACTTCGGTTGTTTTACTTCCGCTTACCAAACCGGATGCAGAAACTGCAGCAATTAAAGATTGGAATAAAAAGCTGGACCGCATGGTGGAAAAAGCACCGGAATGGGACATCAGTACTATTGCCGGGATTCCGAGCTGGTGTATCATGCTGATGGAACGCATCATTGAAAAATACAAGGTAGATTCAATTCACGATATCTGGCCGAACCTGGAATTGTACTTATCAGGTGGCGTTTACATGGAGCCCTATCTGAAACGCTTTGAAAAAGTATGCGGAAAGAAAGTTCAGATTATGAATACTTACCTCGCTTCTGAGGGCTATTTTGCGTACCAGAAAAGAGCGGACAGCAACGGAATGCAATTGTTGTTGAAATCCGGAATTTTCTTTGAGTTTGTTCCGTTCAACCGCGATAATTTTGATGAATCCGGAAATCTGAAACGCGAGGCAAAAGCATTAACTGTTGATGAGGTAACTACCGGAGAAGATTATGCGCTGGTTATTTCAACAAATGCCGGCTTGTGGCGTTACCTGGTTGGCGATCTGGTTCAGTTTGTGGATTTGGAGCGACGTGAAATTCGAATCAGCGGACGGATCAAACAGTATTTGAGCTTAGTAGGTGAACATTTATCGTTGGACAATATCAACATGGCGATCATGAAGGCCGGAGAAAAACTCAATGTGGCTATTCCTGAATTTTGCCTTTACGTGATCCCGGACGAACAAAGACACTATTGGTATTTCGGAACGGAAAAACCAATGGACAATGAGTTGGTTATGAAAACGGTTGATACGTTTTTGTGTGAGCTGAATGACGATTATGCCTCCGTGAGAAAATACGATACCTTGAAAAACCCGGTATCTTATCAAACAGATGTAAACAATTTCTATCAATTCATGGAGGAAAAAGGGAAATTGGGATCTCAGAATAAATTCCCGCGTGTGATGAACGAGCATCAGGCGCAAGAGTGGAGATTGTTCCTGGGAGTTTAATCTTTATATTGAAAATAAACAGGTAGGGAGGCAATGCTTTGCGTCTCTGCTTTGTTTTATAATTTGAGTCTCTTCAACTCCCGCTCGCGCATCTTCGATTTGTAAATCGCATTGGCGATCACAACCAGGATGATCATGGCAGAACCGGCATAAAAATTCCCATTCAGCAACTCATCCTCGTTCAGAATCGGAATAGCCAGTAAAATGGTATAAACCGGTTCCAGGTTAATGCTTAAAGAAACGGTGAAAGCTCCCAGTTTTTTCATCACTTCAATGGTTGCGATAAATGCAAAGGACGTACAGCAAACACCCAGAAATAACAGCCATGCAAAATCACTTCCCGTCATTTTGAATAAATTCCCGTCCAGTTTTCCATTATACAAGAGCATTCCGGAAAGGAAAACGAGACCGATTCCCATTTCATGAAGTGTAATCGCCGACGACGGGACTTCCTCGGCCAGTTTCGCGTTGAAAACTCCAAAGAAGCCGGCACAAAGTGCAGAAGTCAAGCCCAGGGCAAGTGCTACATATTGCTTTTCATCGAAGTCTGAGGAAACAAAGTAAATCCCGAAGATTACCAGCAATCCGAAAAGAAATTCAACCGGGGAAAACTTCTTTTTGAAAACGATCGGTTCGATCCAGGTTACATGTAAGGTTGCCGTTGACAAACATAAAATTCCCAAAGAAGCGGTAGAAAGTTTGATCGCACTGTAAAATGTGATCCAATGCAAAGCAACGATGATCCCGGTCCCAAAAACTTTCAGCATGGCTTTCCGGTTGCGGATTCGCATCGGCATTTTCAATAAGTATAACCCGATCAGTAATGAAATGAAAGCAATCAGGATACGGTGCCAGACGATATACTGTGCTTCAATGTGAATAAGCTTTCCTAAAATTCCGGTGAAACCCCACATGAAAATAATGAGATGCATCAGGATATGATAACGGAACTTTTCAAACATGCGGTAAAGTTAGGGCTTATTTGGACGTCCGCTTTGTTTCTTTCGACAAATTCAGCAAATCATTTTCTTTAAACAAAGTCGGCAGAGGGAGAGGATGGAGAGTTCCTCTTCGTCCCCTCTGCCGGTCCTTGTCACTCTATGAAGAGTTTTTGAACCTGTCCGTTTACATGGACCAGGTACGTACCAACAGCAAGCGCGGAAATATCGAGCACCGTAATTTGGGAACCTGTTTCACTTGTAAAAAGGATTTTGCCGGATAAATCCGTAAATACGATCTTATTCTCCCCGTTTGGAAGAAAAACCGTCAATTGACCTTTGGCCGGGTTCGGCCAGATGGTAAATGCCCCAGAAGTGTTTTCCCCGAGATCAAGAGATGTGGAAGGATATTCAATAATGTAGTAAAGTTCATTGGTAATAAACACGTCGTTCCATTGTCCAGCCAGACCAAGCGGCCAGTTAGTAATGGCGATCGCAAGGCCATCCTGGTTGTTCCAGTTATCCGGTTCGTTTCCCCAGTTCTCATAGCTCCCATTTACAGGAGTTCCGTTGGAAGTTCCAGTCCAGAAAGGCGAAGATTGGGAATCGTTATCACCATTCCAAACCCAGTTTCCCTCGGAAGAAGAATCATTTCCGCCCAGCCACATGTAGGATGCACCTCCTCCGTCAGGAGCAACGGTGTTTGCATGATCAAAGAACACATTGTTGATTTCCTGGAATACCGCGTCCTGTTCTTCCTGGGAATTGATTTCAACGAGCTTGCCTCCGCGGGAAAGAGCACAGGCAGCGGCGT
>CBFGPJ010000430.1:0-3472 GCA_965650615.1 uncultured Fluviicola sp.
AGCGCTTCGTTAAAATGGTCTGCTATTTGTTTCATGCCTCTACAAATGGGATTGTTTGTCAAAAATAAATAATTATTGAGTGCAGTTACCATTTTGGATAAACTTGTTATATTTGGAAATCGGAGTTAGCTCCTTAACACAAAAACAACTATGAAAAATATTCTACTTGCCATTCTAACCTTAACTTTAGGATATAGCGCATCAGCTCAAGATGACTGTTTTAAGAAACTGGAAGACGCCTTCGCGAAAAGAGGTTCTTACACGGTTGCTGATGATATGCACAGAAATGTTATTGTTAGTTTTTTTACTCCTGAAGGTGTTGAATGCCTGACAGGTAAAGCTCGTGTCGAAAATGGATCTGTTGTTTCTGTTTTCCTTCAATACGATGATGGAACTTACTACTTATTGGAAAAGAAATTCTATAACGCTAAAAAATTAAGCCCTGCTGTTACGAACGGAATTTCTGAGATGATCTACACCGTTGACGGAGAAAAGTTTCGAGTAGTATTTATCGATAAATTAAAGCCAAAAGCTAAATCATACAAACAGGCAAATTTGCCGGATGATTTATAAGCGAAAATTAGAATAAGAAATTGAAATCCCGGCAAGCATGTCGGGATTTTTTTATGCCAGTATATCTTTCTCGTCGAGATTCAGGACCACGATGGAGTAGGTTGTTCCATGCTTTCCCGTCCGGATTTCTTTTGTCCCCTCCAGCTGCTCAATTAATGTATCAATCAAAACCAATCCGAAAGATGAGTTTCCGCTTTGTTGTTTCCAAACACCGTTATCGAAATAGGTAATTCGCAGATAATTCTCTTCTTCTTTTTGAATCTCGATGTGAATCTGAGCATTCGACATATCATCAAACGCATGTTTCAGCGAATTAGAAACCAGTTCATTAACCAAAAGCCCAACCGGAATCAGCGTTTTTAATCCGATCCTGCCAATCTCTGTTTTGATCTCGTATTGAACACTTTGTTCCTTAAAGCTCAAATTCATGATCTCATGAATCAATTCATCCAGGTAATCACCGATCTTGATCTGGGATAAATTATCGTTTTGATACAATTTTTGGTGGATCATTGACATGGCCATGATCCGATTGATCGATTCCTGGAACAAAACCCGGAATTCCAAATTATCAACTTCCTGGCTTTGCATACGCAAAAGACTGACCACAATCTGGAGGTTATTCTTTACACGGTGGTGGATTTCCCGAACCAATGTCGTCTTTTCATCATTCTGCAACAGAATTTTGGTATTCTGGTCCTTTAACTGAGCATACGATTCCAATAATTTCTTCTCAGAATAACGATTCAGTTCCAAAAACAGATAAAACAAATAAAAATTCAATGAGAATGCGGCTATCATTTCGATCAGCAAAGCCATCTTTTCATAAATGGTAAGTGGCTTTAAGAATTGAATTTGGTTGTTGAGGTAAAGAAAAATAAATACCCCGATTACGCAGACAGAGAGAAATAACAGGATATAACCTAATCTGCGGCCCAAGGTGAAAAAGGCCAGGAATACGACTGTCATCGACCACAATACATCCACTAAATGAATCCTGCTGTGATAAAACATTAAAGCAAATGCAACAATAATGTATCCACATATCGAATAAATATAAAAGACCAATAAATAATTCCTGTTATTCGCTTTCATAAGAACCAGACAAATTGCACTTATGATCGTTGCAACAGCCATCATACTAAAGCTTTCCATTGATTCAAAATACCGCATGTAGGAAAGAATGCCAAAAACGCATAAGAACATCATGGACATACGAAAAGCGAGCTTTACCCGTAACTCTTCAAAATAGGTTACGACTTCGCCGGGAACAGAGTCAGATTCTAAATTTTTCAATTGATAGCAGTATGAATCTAATATACTCAATTTTTCCATTCCACCAAGAAAATTGAAACTCAATTCTAAATAACGTGAGTTCAGGTTAAATAAGTATTTTCGTGTTACAATGAAACAAGTAGCATGGATTACGGGAGCTTCATCAGGAATTGGTGAAGAAATTTGCCGACAATTGGCGAAAAAAGGATTGAGACTCATCTTGTCCAGCAGAAGTGAAGAGAAATTGCTTGACTTGAAGAACTCATTACCTAATCCCGAAGAACATTTGATCATTCCGCTTGATCTGGAGCACTCCAATGGTTTCCCCGCCTTGGTAGAACAGGCCATGACAGAAATGAAACGCATTGATTACCTGTATAATTGCGGTGGTTTAAGTCAGCGTGCTGAAGCGAGTGAAACCTCTCTCGAGGTGGATCGCCGTATTATGGAAATCAATTACTTTGGAACTGTTGCACTTACAAAAGCTGTTTTGCCGGTCATGCAGGCGCAAAAATTAGGTCATATCATTGCTATTTCAAGCATCGCCGGAAAATTCGGGTTTTACCTGCGTTCGGCATACAGTGCCAGTAAACATGCCATTCAAGGTTTTTTTGAAAGCCTGCTTTTAGAAGAAGCGAAGAATAATATTGCTGTAACGATTGCTTTTCCTGGGAAAATCAACACGCCGATTTCCATGAGTGCACTTGGAAAGGACGGGAAAGCTCACGGGGAAATGGACCACAACCAGGAAACCGGGATGCCGGTCGAGAAATGTGTTTCAATCTTGTTGAAAGCCGTAGAAAAAAAGAAAAAAGAAGTTCTAATCGGCAACAAAGAAATAAATGCGGTAACGCTGAAACGTTTCTTCCCGCGATTATTCTGGAAAATTATTGCGAAGCAAAGCGCTACTTAGAAGATTTTAGGATGTTAGGACATCAGGATATTAAGACCAGATTTTTACTCTTCCATGAAGAATCTAAGTCTTAATATCATAAAATCTTAAAGTCCTGAAGTCTAAATAATCCCCTTCTCCATCAAAAACACTGCAACGTTGGTTTCAATGCGCTTGTTGATATTCGAGGTGTCACCTTTTACAAATGAATTTCCGGTGATTTTTTCATAAAGTTCAATGTAACGTTCGGTAATCGTTTCTACAAACGAATCAGGCATATCCGGCATTACTTGTCCATCCAATCCCTGGAAGTCATTCTCGATCAGCCATTGACGTACAAATTCTTTGGAAAGCTGACGTTGGCTCTCCCCTTTTGCCTGGCGTTCTTCATAACCATCCGCATAGAAATAACGGGAAGAATCCGGCGTGTGGATCTCATCAATCAAAATGACTTCTCCGTTTCTGATCCCGAATTCATACTTCGTATCTACCAGGATCAGACCTCTTTCCGCTGCCATTTCGGTTCCTCTTTGGAACAAAGCACGTGTGTAGGCTTCCATCTTTTCGTAAATATCCTGCGGAACAATTCCCTTTTTCAGGATATCTTCTCTTGAAATATCCTCATCGTGTCCCTCGTCTGCTTTGGTAGCAGGAGTAATAATCGGTTCCGGGAAACGATCATTTTCTTTCATTCCTTCCGGAAGGACGACTCCGCAAAGTATTCTTTTGCCC
>CBFGPJ010000431.1:0-3471 GCA_965650615.1 uncultured Fluviicola sp.
AAGCAGCCTGCAAGCTGTTCATGCTTTGAGAGAAGCTGGCCTGGAAGTAAAAGGATTGGTTGCGATCTTTACTTATGGCTTTGATGTCTCCATGAAAAATTTCGCCAATGCGGAATGCCCGTTTGTGACACTTACGGATTATGATCACCTGATCGACCAGGCATTGAAATCAGATTACGTGACTTCTTCCGACGTTGATTCTTTACGTGAGTGGAAAATCAGTCCTGAAAACTGGAAAAACTGAGGCCATGTTATTAAAGACTGATTCTTCCCCGGTTAACGCTTCAGCACAAAAAGTATTTGAATTTCTTTCAGATGCAAAGAATATCGAACATTTACTTCCGCAAGATAAGATTTCCGATTTCCAGTTTGACGAAAAAGGATGTTCTTTCAAAGCACAGGGAGGAATCGTGATTCCATTGATCTATGTTTCCAAAGAACCGAATACTAAGATCGTAATGGAATCGGGTGAAAAAGCACCGTTTAATTATACCTTGTCGATTGTTCTGAAAGAAACAGGTGCCACCTGTGAAGGTCATCTCGAATTCGAAGCAAACATCAATATGTTTATGAAAATGATGGTTGAAAAACCATTGACAAACCTGTTCCAGGTGATGACAAAGAATCTTCAAAAACAATTTGAATGATATATAAAACAGTAGTGGCGCGATTAATCGCGCCACTACTGTTACATTTTAACTTTACCATAATTCGCTTCGAAATTCAATTCCTGGTTGTGGTAAACCGTAATCACTCCTTCCCGTTCAACCAGTAAATTCCCAATTTGATCTACTCCACGAATGATTCCGGTAAACGGAACAGAAATTTGACGTTCCTCCAGGGTAATTTCTTCGTCCTTCTTCCACAAAAAAGATTCGTAAGTATGTTTTAAATAATCAAAATCTCCCTGCTGAATATATTGGTAGAATTCGTTCAGATTTTTAGTGAGTGCATCCAGGACACTAAATATTTCAGGAGATTTTCCTGAAAGTTCTTCCAAAGATGTAGCGTATCCGACACTTTGAACAGGTGAAATGTTCACACCAATTCCTACGACAGCTCCTTCTACCCGACCGTTCTTCCAGTTGGTTTCGATCAGGATCCCGGCTATTTTATACGTATCAATAAAAATATCATTCGGCCATTTAATGGAAACTTTCTTAGATGTAAACGATTGGATCATCTGCCGAACCGCGAGCGCAATACCCATATTGAGATAACATAAGTGGTCAACTGACAAAAAATCAGTTTTCAAAAAATAGGTCCCGGTAAACTGCCTGGAGCCCACAGACTGCCAATTCCTGCCTCTTTGTCCCCTTCCTGCAGTTTGGTGCTCTGCCAAAATTACAGTCCCATGCGCCAATTTCCCTTCCGAAAGTAGCTTGGCAGCATAATTGTTAGTAGAGTCTACCTCATGCAATTGGATAATTTGTTGACCAATCATGTTTTATTAACAAGTATTTGCATTTAACAATCACACAAATCAAGCTAATAAATGCTTAGATTTGTACTTACAAATTTACGAATGTATAAATTAAAAAACGACATAGATTCTAAAGTACTTTGCGACACTATCGTTGAGGGTATGCAAGAAAACAAAGCGAAAGACATCGTTGTATTAGACCTACGAAACATTTCAAGTGCAGTTACAGACTTTTTCGTCATTTGCTCCGGTGAATCCAGTGTGCAAGTAGATGGTATTGCCTCTACCGTGGCAAGACATACGCGAAAAGAGTTACAAGAGAAACCATGGCACCAGGAAGGGAAAACAACTTCCGAGTGGGTTCTGTTGGATTATGTAAGCGTTGTAGCACATATTTTCTACAAAGACGCACGACATTTTTATGAATTGGAGGATCTTTGGTCAGATGCACTCAGAACAGATATTCCAAACTTGAATTAATTCTATTATGGCTGAAAATAACAATTCAAACAAACCTAAAAGGAGTCCTTATGCGATCTACTGGATCTATGCAGTAATCGTCCTGGGAATTATCGTTGCAGCTTATTACAACGGCTCTTCAGATGCCAAATTACGCAATATCAACACCTTTTATTCCTTAGCGGATTCCAGTATGATTGGCAATGCGTACATTGTAAATTACAAGCGTGTTGATTTCAAACTGAATGAGGCCGGTGAAAAAGCGATCAAAGCGAATCCAAATCCGAAAGGAGAATTAAAATACATTAAACAGGCCCTGGAAAAGAAAGGCAACGGCTTCTCTCAAAAAGGCGCTCCTGTTTTCTCTATCGACATTGTAGACGCTGGGAATTTTGAAACGAAACTGGATGAGATCAACGAGCGTCTGGTTGCAAAAGGAAAAGCTACCATATCAGCACCACCTGTTGAAGAACGCGACTATTTCGGGTCAATCATCGGCTTCCTTTTACCGATCCTGATCATTATTTTGATCTGGGTATTCGTTATGCGTCGTATGTCGGGCGGAGGTGGCGGTGCCGGAGGTCAGATCTTCAATATCGGTAAATCCCGTGCACAAGTATACGAAAAAGGAAAATCCACCAACGTTACATTTAAGGATGTAGCCGGTTTGGAAGGAGCAAAAGAAGAGATCCAGGAAATTGTGGAATTCTTAAGAAGTCCGCAACGTTATACGGAATTGGGTGCCAAAATTCCGAAAGGAGCTTTATTGGTAGGCCCTCCGGGAACAGGTAAGACTTTACTTGCAAAAGCGGTAGCCGGCGAAGCAAAAGTTCCGTTCTTCTCGCTTTCCGGATCTGATTTCGTAGAAATGTTCGTAGGAGTCGGGGCATCACGTGTGCGTGATTTGTTCCGCCAGGCAAAAGAAAAAGCACCGGCAATCATCTTCATTGATGAAATTGATGCAATTGGTCGTGCAAGAGGTAAAAACAACGGTTTCAACTCAAACGATGAGCGAGAAAACACCTTGAACCAGTTATTGACTGAAATGGATGGTTTCGGAACAAACTCCGGAGTAATCATTTTGGCAGCAACAAACCGTGCAGATGTATTGGATGCCGCTTTGATGCGTGCAGGTCGTTTTGATCGTCAGATCTATGTAGACATGCCGGATCTGAACGAACGTAAGGAAATTTTCCAGGTCCACTTAAGACCTTTAAAGCTGGATAAAAACCTGGATATTGAATTCCTGAGCAAGCAGACTCCCGGATTCTCCGGAGCGGATATCGCAAACTTATGTAACGAAGCGGCGTTGATCGCAGCACGTAAAAATAAGAAGTTTGTTGAGCGACAAGATTTCCTTGATGCGGTTGACCGTATTATCGGTGGATTGGAGAAGAAAAACAAGATTATTACCAAAGAAGAAAAACGTGCAATTGCTTTCCACGAAGCAGGTCACGCCACTACTTCCTGGTTATTGGAGCATGCACATCCATTGGTAAAAGTAACCATTGTACCTCGCGGTCGCTCATTGGGAGCAGCATGGTATTTACCGGAAGAACGACAAATCACCACAACGGAACAAATCCTGG
>CBFGPJ010000432.1:0-3471 GCA_965650615.1 uncultured Fluviicola sp.
GAATCTTATTTTTGTAAGCCCAGATCAGGATAGGGGATACAAGCAATAGACCGATTCCCACCAGGAAATCAAACAAACGTTTCTGTCTTTTTTTAGCCGGTTGACTGATTGCATTAATTTCCAGGATGTACAGATCTCCCGCAGTTTCAATGGAATTAGACCCAATGAGGTACTGACTGTCCGGTTGCGCAATTTTATAATCCACTGAAACATCCGGAATGGCGGTCATCCAATGGATAATGTCGGCGGCGCTCAGATCTTTTGCACAAAAAATAATCTCATCGATGTTGTGGACCCGCGCGATTTGTTCCAATTGACCGATCGATCCCAGCGAGTCTTTTCCGTGATCTTCATCCAGGGAAACCGAAATGATCTGCGCGATCTTGGGTTGTGTTTGATGCAATAAGTGTGAAACCCGCTCGAATTCTTCCGGTGAACCTACAATGGCAAAATTGGCATGCTTGCGCCCGTTGATGGTGAATCGTTTTCCGATTGCCAGGTGAAGAATGCTGCGTGAAAGGATGTAATAAGCAATGGTCCAGCCGGCGCCCAATAAAATGAATAAGCGGGAGAATTGCCATTCTTTCGGGAAAAGCGCATATAAGATCAAAATGAAAGCTGTTCCGATTGCCCCTCCGAGAATAAATTTCTTAAAAGTAATCGGTTGATCGTACCCGCCTTGCAAAGCTACGGATGTCATCCAGATAAACGTGTAGAACAGGATCAGGATATTGGTGATCTGTTCCGGGAAATCAATTTGTGCCTGTTGCCAGTAATTCGTCAGGGCAAATAAACCAAGTAACAAATAGATCGTATCGAAAACCGGAAGGGTGACTTTTTGAATGAAACGCATTCCGATTGCCAGTCCGGCCCTGAAATAAATAGCGGAATTGATCAGGAATGAAAACAAACGAGCGTTCTTCTGTGAAAAGTGCTTCCGGGCAAAAATGACCATCGCACGGTAGAACACGAACACATAGTTTACCGAACTTTTCTTGGTGCTTTCTCCTTTGTAATGAATGATCCGTGTTTCGGGGAAATAGACGTTTTTGTACCCACCTTTGATAATCCGGTAGGAAAGATCAATATCTTCACCATACATAAAGAATTCTTCGTCCAATAATCCCACTTTGTCCAAAGCTTCTTTGCGCATCAGCATAAATGCACCGGAAAGGATTTCGATTTCGTTCGTTTCAAACTCGGATAAGTAACCCAAATGGTATTTTCCAAAAATTTTCGACTTCGGAAAAATGCGTGAAATGCCGAATATCTTGTAAAAAGCAACGGCAGGTGTTGGCAAGCCTCTTTTGGATTCCGGTAAAAAGACCCCTTTTCCGTCAACCATCCGAACTCCCAATCCGCCAACTTCCGGGTGTTCATCCATGTATTTAACAACCTTGAATAAGGTGTCTTCTTCAATAACAGTATCGGGGTTTAAGAGCAGTTGGTATTTACATTCGGAGATTTCCATCGCCTGGTTATTTGCTTTGGAAAATCCTTTATTGTCTTTGTTTGCGATGACCTTGACCCATGGAAACTTCTCACGGACCATTTCTACGGAGCCATCTACAGAATTATTATCAACAACCCAAACTTCTGCTGGTTCCTGTTTCATTGCTTCGGAAACAGAATTCAGGCATTGCTCCAGGAAAAAGACAACGTTGTAGTTGACTATGATAACAGCAATTTTTGGAGCGGAGTGGGTCACAATACCGGTTGTGTATTAAATTATTTTACAGCAATACAAGAAATTTCAATCGGCACGTTCATTGGCAATTTGGAAACTTGTACAGTTTCTCTTGCCGGAGGTACATCCTGAAAGTATGATCCATAAACGGCATTCATCTCGGAAAATTGTCCTAAGTCGGTCATGAAAATACTGCATTTCACAATGTTGTTCAAAGTCAAACCGGCTTCTTTCAGTAAGGATTCAATGTTTTTCAGAATCCGATGTGTTGCGTCTTCGATTGATCCGATTTCCAATTCACCTGTGAACGGATTTAGTGGAATCTGGCCACTTACGTAAACAGTATCACCACTGATTATTGCCTGACTGTAGGGTCCGATCGGAGCCGGAGCTCCAGGAATTTGAATTGCCTTTTTCATCGATTCTTTTTTGCAAGTTTAGTAAATTTGGGGCACATGCGGTTTTTATTAGTAGATAACTTCGATTCGTTCACTTACAACATTGTCCATTACCTGGAACAATGCGATGTGACGGTGGAAGTCTTTACTAACCTGGACGTCACTGTTTCTTCTGTTTCGAATTACCAGGCTTTGGTTCTTTCACCAGGTCCGGGACTTCCTCCGCAGGCCGGAAAATTGATGGAAACAATTGCGGAAGCATTCCAAAGAAACATTCCTGTTTTGGGTGTTTGCCTGGGAATGCAAGCCCTGGCTATTCATGCGGGTGATTCTCTATACAACCAGGAAATTGTAAAACACGGCTTGACCGAAGAGATCCGGCTGACCCGGACGGATTCACTTTTTTACCAGGGAATTCCGGAAGTAACGGAAGTTGGTTTGTATCATTCCTGGGCCGTTCGTCTGAACGAACATTCACCTTATACTCCAACAGCATTTTCAGAGAACGGCGTATTGATGTCAATGGAAATACCGGAGAAAAAGATCTATGCGGTTCAATTCCATCCGGAAAGTATTTTGACTCCGGAAGGATTGAAGATGATCCGGAATTTTGTGGAAATTGTAAAGGAGTAACGTTTCTGTTTTACCAAAAATTCCACCAGGATTTTTTAGGGGCTGATTTCGTCTCTGCAGTTTTCTCATGATTATTTGCTGCAATCGGTTCTGTTGCAACCGGTTTTATTTTTTCCGGTTGAAAGAATAACTCTCCCTGGTCATTCATCCCGATTGGAAATTCGGTCCGCTCTTTCCATTCCTTGGTTTGGAGTTCCGGGACGGGTTCTGTAGTTGCTTTTTGATCAAAATTTTCCCTTGCCTTTTTGATAATGTCTTCTTCAATGTTTGAGGTTGTACACGCAAAAAAATCTACGGCAGTTTCGGGGATTTCGAGTAGAAGGACTTGTGTTTTTCCACCGGTTTGATAAATGTCGAGTACTTTGAAGAACGCATTTGATGCTAAAACAATGTGTCCGGATTGTGCTGCATCCGGATTGAACGCTGATAAATCCTTTCCGTTTGCAGAAGCAACTAAATAGCGAAAATTGCTTGTCAGCCCGCCGCCTTTATATGTCAAATCAGTAAAACCGCGTTCCATCAAAATTTGCCCGACCTGATAGGTGGAAATCAATTTTTCCGAAAGGGTAGTGTCTCTGTAAAATAGTGCGAGACCGCTAAAAGTCTGATTGTAGATTGCTTCTATTTGTTGATTTTCCATCTGTGAGTTGAATATTTCCTTATACGGAATGACAGCCAATAATTCTGGTTCTTCACAATATTACCGAATAATTCTGAAAGTCTGATTTGAGGTTAAAATTCCATTCGAATTGT
>CBFGPJ010000433.1:0-3468 GCA_965650615.1 uncultured Fluviicola sp.
AGTTTAATCTAACCGGGAAAATTTCCGGTTCATCAGGCGTTTCGTTTACATATTGTAAGCTTGTTCTCGGAAAGGATTCTGTCAATGTTCAAACCATTGACGCTGATTCCCTGGGGCGTTTTGAATTTGACAACCTGACTAATGGGAATTATCAATTACACATCAAAGTTCCGTTCAAGTCCGTCGATACCATAGTGACCGTCAATGGTAATACCGTTTTTGATTTAACGATTAATGAAGAAGGAGCTTTGGACGATGTTGTCATTGTTGCAAAACAACCGATGATCATCCGAAAAGCAGACCGTACCATTTTTAATCCTGCCGATATTCCTGCACTGGTTGGTGGAAATGCTTCTGATGTAATCGAGTTTGCACCGGGAGTTTACATCAGTGGGAATACGATCAAATTAGCCAATGGGCAGCCAGCCCAGGTAATGCTTAATGACAAACTGATCCCTTTGGAGGGTATATCCCTGATTTCCTTCATTCGTTCCATTCCGGCGGGAGATATTCAGTTTATTGAGATCATCCCGATTCCTCCTGTCAAATATGCAGCTTCTGTTCGGGGCGGATTGATCAACATAAAACTAGCCGTCGGTTCAAAAAGCAGGTTGAGCAAAGGAAGTGTTAACGGAGAGATTGGACAACGCTTTTATTCCCAGCAGGAAGCTTCAGGCAATTATGCCTACCGGAAAGGAAAATTCAGTTTGTATACCAATGCAAGTTTCAGTAACAATAAATCCCGGCCAACAGGTGAAAAACAGATCGATTTTGATACGCTTCAATGGGATGAGCATAGTACGAACTTGTCTGAGTACCGGGATTTCAGAGGATCGTTCGGAATGAATTATCAACTGAATTCAAGGACAGAGATCGGTATCCTGGGTTTTACCGGTTTTAGCAGATACTCATATAACAGCCAAAGCGGGATCGAAAAAAGAGCAAGTTCCGGTTCGCTGTTTGGCTTGATCAATAATGAAACGAAAGACGTATCGGATAATGGAAAAAGTTCGGTGAATGTTAGTTTGACGAAAAACCTGGACAGCACCGGGAGAAAACTGGACTTTAATGTTGATTATACGAATTACCACAATCGACAGCGGATCAATTACGAAACCGAATATTACAATACCGGTCAGGCGGATTCATTGAGTTCTCAAACCAATCGTTTGTCGGCAAACGCGAATTTTTTATCCGGTGGATTGGATTACGTGCATCCGGTCAACAAAATCACGCTGAACCTGGGAGCACGTTATTCTTATACCGATAGCAGGAATGACTTGTCGGTGTTCAACAATCTTTCCGATCCGGAAACAGCTGATACGCTGAAAAGCAATGCGTTTAGCTATTTTGAACACATTCAGGCAGGATATGCAAGTGTGGACTGGAAAATCAAAAGCTGGTCCTTTCAATTGGGAATAAGAGGGGAGAATACCATGTATTTGGGAGAATCTCCAACTACCGGATTCCAAACGAAGAACAATTACTTCCAGTTGGTCCCCAAAGTTTTCGCAATGTACGAAACCAAAAAAGGGAATACCTGGAATTTTTCCTATTCCAGGAGCTTTAACCGTCCCGGGTATGATGAGCTGAATCCTTTCCGCTATTATACGTCCAATTTCAGTTACAAAGTGGGGAATCCTTTATTAAAACCGTCTGTCTATCATTCAATGTCGATTACAACGAGCGTGAAGGATTTTACAATGAACCTGTACCTGGATTATGGATTGAAAGGCACAACCAGCGTAACTGTTTTTGATAATGTCACGCAGCTGCAGCAAACCACCTATGCGAATTTATATTCAAGCCGGTCGGTAACATTCGTGATCAGTTATTACAAAATGATCAAAAAGCGCATTACGATAGACGCCATGGTACTTGGCAATGTCTCTAATACAATGGTTACGCAGACTATTGAACGCCAAAGCCTTAATAACGTCATGGGTATGTGTAATTTGGATTTCAGTTTTGTATTGGACAAGCGTGAAAGTTTGACTTTAAAAGTTTACGGCTTCTATGTGAGTCCTTCGTTCCAAAACATTACACGGAATGTCCAATATCCATATATGGGACTCTCATTGGCTAAAAATCTGTTAAAGAATCGGATTTCCCTGAAACTCACCATAAGTGATCCGTTCCGCATATTGAGGTTTAAGACAACTACCCGAACAAATCAAACTGTTGTGAAGGATGATTTTTATTATGATATTCAATCTGTTCGTTTTTCATGTTCCTTTAAATTCGGGAATAACAAACTAAGCGTGAACCAGCATAGCACAAATGCAACCGGTGAGGCCGGTCGTGTTGGAAAATAGTCCGGATACAAAAAAGTCCCGGCTCTCTCGTACCGGGACCGTGGAGAATATTCAATCAATCCCTTGAAATCACCACTTTTTCGTTGAATGTTTCTTTCAGTGTATTTATCTGGATGAAATAAACCCCGTTTGGCATGTGACTGAAATCGATTTGTTTGTACTGGTAATCAATCGGAACATTGATGGCCTTTCCTCCGGGATCCATAACCCTTATTTGATTGATCTTTTCCCCGGTTAAAATAGTTACGATATTTTTTGCCGGATTCGGATAAATACTTAGTGAACTTCCAGCAAGTAAGCAGTTTTTGAGATACAGTATATTGTGGACTGTCTTTTCTCCGTTATAATCTGTTTGAGATAAACGATAATACACGTCTCTGCCTGGATTGGAATGGTCGATCCAGGTGTAATTTGTCAGTTCGGTACTTGTACCGGCCCCATCAATAGTAGCAGCAGTTTGCCAATCCAGGGCATTGAGACTGTTTTCAATAGTGAAATAATCGTTTTGAAGTTCATTGGCAGTACTCCATTGAAGAACTACTTCTTCATTTTCACAATGTGCAGAGAAACCCACTAATTCCAATGGCAATGGATTACTTGAAGTAGTAGAAGCAAGTGTAAACGGACTGAAAGTTGTAACAGGCGCAGCGGAAATGACTGTTCCGGCGGCAGTTGTACCTGTTGTTCCACCATTTCCTTCATTGATCCATTGTGCACCATCCCAGCGTGCTACACGCAAATCCCCCAACACCGTAACGCCGCAGCTACGGGTATCCCAACTGAGCGTAACTGCTACATTGGAAGTACCGGTTGTCCGGTCGAGCATCCAGTATTCACATTCCGACACATGATCCAAAGAAGGTTCGTGAAGCGAAGTACTGTATGTTGGAGCTGGTGACACCTGGAAATATTCAGCGGTGAATTGATCTGTAACGACAGCCGGAGCTGCAATAGCGATCGGTGCATAAACCACGTTTTTACCGGTTGGAAAAATGAAGGCACTGTTTCCGGTTTTAATCACAGGTCCCGAAACAAAACTGGCGTTGCTTACCCCGCTTACTGCTGAAGTGCTGGTAAGTGTCAGGATATTGGCAGCCGTTGTATTCAGATAGCCATCCGTAAAAGTCATTGTTCCCCGAACATTCAGTGCTTG
>CBFGPJ010000434.1:0-3468 GCA_965650615.1 uncultured Fluviicola sp.
TCTTTCTCTCTGTTGCTCCTGGTTGTTTTTGCTGCCGATTGCATTTCATATGTTTTTGATCTTTCTTGATTCAAGTATTAAGAATAAGAGCTTTCTGATCGGATCAATTTCTATTCTTACCAGCTACATACAGCTTTTTGGATATGGGACCGGTTTTATTACTGCGGTTTGGAAACGATTGATCTTGAAGAAAAAAGAGTTTGCGGCTTATACGGAAACTTTTTACGATTGATCTGATATCAAAATCAACTCAATTACTCTGTAATCTTGAGGAAGCTGCTAAATATTAAAGATTTAGCAGCATTTATAAGCTTTATTTAAATAGAATCGGGATTTTTTTTCCACAGGTTTAAACAATCATGGCAATTTTTATCCTAAAGTGTATATATTTGCGACCTTAAAATACAATCAATCAAAATGCGTAATAAAGGATTTTTCTGGTTTTTAACGATTTTGCTTACTGCGGTATGTGTATATCAATTATCATTTACTTGGGTAGCAATCGACGTTGAAAACGATGCTGAACGTGAGGCACTGGGTCTTGTTGAAGAGTTAAAAGTAAAAGCTGCTGCTACTGATAGCAATAAAGTTGCTTTATCGAATGGAACGATCATCGATTTCAATAAGCCTGAGGCGTTTGAACTTGCTAAAGCAGCAATGATTAACCAGGTTTTATCAGAGAAAGCAGAAAAAGCTGTTTATCCTGTAATCGGATCTAAATTTAAAGATGTTAAAGCGCGTTCACTTGCGTTTGGTTTGGACCTTGTAGGTGGTATGAGTGTAACAATGGAAATTGACGTTCCGGCGTTCGTTAAATCATATGCCCGCAGTGAAAGAGATTTGAAGTTCAAAGTACCTTTTGATGAGGCATACAGAATTCATACAACTAAAGGTGGTGATTTCATTGATTTGTTCATTGAACAATTTGAAAACAGAAACGGATCGGACAAATTGGTTCGCCAGTTGAATATTTCTGAAGTGAAAGAATTGTCTTACAACTCTACTAACTCAGAAGTTGCTTCTTATTTCCATGATAAGATTGCAAGTTCAATGGACGGAGTAGAGCAGATTATGAGTAAGCGTATCAACCAGTTTGGTGTTGCGCAGCCGAATATTCAGAAAGAATCCCGTAAGAATCGTTTGTATATCGAACTTCCGGGAGTTCAGGATGAGGCAACGGTTGCTAAAAAATTACAATCTACTGCAAACCTGGAGTTTTACGAGACTTATGCTTTAACTGAAATTCAATCGGGTCTTTCCAATGCGAACGTAATTTCCAGAAATCCTGAAATTAAGAAAGCTGTTGTAGATACGACAAACACCGGTGATTCAACAAACGTGGATACGGCAAAGGCAGCTCCTGCCAAGCCAATCAAATCGCTTTCATTGAAATCTACGAATACAGGATCTAAAAAAGCCTTATTCGACTATTTGAAAATTGAACCGGGATATGGAATGCCAACTGCAGCGGCAGAAGACAGAGACGAGATCGACGAGATTCTGAAGCGTTCTGACATCATGGATGGAAATATCTTCCCTAAAGATTTGAGATTCATGTGGGGAGCAAACCCTGAAGACATCGGCGACGGTAAAAAAGGATACGTATTGTATGCTGTAAGAATTCCGGAAGGAGGAAAAGCAATGGTTGGTGGAGAAGACGTGAAGTCTGCCGTTAGATCATTCAATCAGCAATCATTAGAGACTACAGTTAGTGTAACGATGTCAATTGAGGGAACTCAGAAATGGGCAGAAATGACACGGAAGAATGTTGGACGTTCAGTAGCAATTACAATGGATAATGTGGTTTATTCCGCACCGGTTGTAAAAGACGCTATTACAGGAGGAAACACAGAGATCTCCGGTAATTTCAGTATCGAAGAAGCAGATGATTTATCCGGTTTATTAAACGGAGGATCACTTCCTGCACCATGTGTGATTAAGCAACAAACAAAAGTAGGGCCGACAATCGGTAAGGAAAACTCTGAGGCTGGATTGGTTTCATTTGCTTTTGCTTTCCTTGCAGTGTTCATTTACATGTATTTCTACTACGGAAAAGGAGGTTTGGTAGCAAACATTGCTTTGGCTGTGAACGTAATCCTGATCTTCGGATGTTTGGCTTCTTTCGGAGCAGTATTGACTTTAGCAGGTATTGCAGGTATCGTTTTAACAATCGGTACGGCGGTCGATGCGAACATTTTGATCTTCGAACGTATTAAGGAAGAAAACGCATTAGGAAAAACTTCGGAAGAAGCGGTAAATATCGGTTTCATTAAGGCTTTACCTTCTATCATTGATGCGAACGTAACGCACTTATTGGTAGCAATGATCCTGAAGATCTTCGGAACAGGTGAGATCGAATCTTTCGCGACTACTTTGATCGTGGGTATTTTCACTTCCGTGTTCTCAGCGATTATCATCTCCAAGTTGATCATTACATCTTCTTTGGAGAAAGGTAAAAAAGTTGCCTTCAGTACGAAGTACACGCACAACATGTTCTCAAACTTCCATTTTGACTGGATCGGTAAGAGAAAATACTTCTACATTTTCTCCATCTCTGTTACAATCTTGGGAGTTGCTGCAATGGCTACAAGAGGCTTGAAACAAAGTGTTGAATTTACCGGTGGTAGAACATTTGGTGTGAAAATGGAGAAACCTGCAGATATTGAAACTGTAAGAAAAGCAATGGAATCTGTTTTCATTGAAAAGAACGGTGAAAAGTCGAACGTAGAGATCAAAACCAAATCAAACGCTTACAATGTGGAGATCACTACCAACTATTTGTTGGCAGATGCAACTGCAACTTCGAAAGTGGAAGATAAAATGAAAGAAGGGTTCGCGTCAATTAAGCACAAAACAGGTGAAATTAATGTAACGGATACCCGTTCGATTTCAGCTTCAGTTTCCGAAGAAATGTGGTCGTCCGCAACACTTTCCATTACTTTGGCTTTGATCGCGATCTTCGCTTATATCTTTATCCGTTTCGGTCAATGGCAATACTCATTGGGTGCAATCTTAGGATTGGCTCACGACGTATTGTTCGTACTTTCCGTGTTCGCTTTATTGCATGGAATCTTACCATTCAGTTTGGATGTAAACCAGGCATTTATTGCTGCGATCCTTACTGTAATCGGTTACTCGATGAACGATACCGTGATTGTATTTGACCGGATTCGTGAAAGCTTGAATTTTGATAAAAACCAGCACGAAGCGAAAGAAGTAATTAACGAAGCATTGAACAAAACTTTGAGTCGTACCTTCAATACATCCATGATCTTGTTTGTGGTATTATTGATCATGTTCATTTTCGGTGGACCGGCAATTAAAGGATTCTTGTTCGCACTATTGGTTGGTGTTGTAATCGGAACATATTCTTCTTTATGTGTTGCTACACCAATTTTGGTTGACTTTACAAGATCATTCAAGATCAAGAGTAAGAAATAAACAGACTTAACTAGTTGAGAACGGCCG
>CBFGPJ010000435.1:0-3450 GCA_965650615.1 uncultured Fluviicola sp.
CTTGTTTGATCCCGATTTCCTGGGCCTACATCAAGGATTTCCAGCTCCCACCGGATGGAGGAAGTCAAAGTTTCCCCGAATGGTTAATGCACGCCACCGAAAAAATGGGTGGTGAGATTTTCTTCAAATCCAAAGTAAGTGAGGTATTGGTGGAAGACCATGTGGCAAAAGGAGTGAAGCTCGACCACCGCGGGACAGAATATACCATTTCAAGTAAATACGTCGTTGCTGCCTGTGATGCGGAAACCTTATTCGAGAAAATGCTTCCGCAGCAATCCATTCCGAACGAAATGAAACAGCGTTTGAAAAATGCTCCGTTATATCCTTCGGCAATTACTGTAGCTCTTGGAATTGACTGTCCGTCTGAAGAACTGGGCCTGGGAGAAGAGATAATCTTCCTGGCAGATACTTCTGTTTCGCGAGATGATCTGAATTATGGGAATCCGAATTTAAGCGGGATCCATATTCTGGCGTCAACCGTACGGGATAAATCATTGGCTTTACCGGAACACGGAACAATTACCCTATACATTCCGGCATGGATGGAAAACAACAATTTCTGGGGTTGTGAAATCGATGAGAACGGGAATTATGTTCGCGGAGAAGCATACAACCGTATCAAGGAAGAATATGCAAATATCCTGATCGACCGGGTAGAAGAGAAACTGATCCCGAACCTGAGGAAACACATTTTGTATTGTGACGTGGCTACTCCGATTACCCATCACCGTTATACCGGAAATAAGAACGGCACCATGATGGCACAAAAACCGGGAAAAGAAAACTACCAGGGAAAAGTGGCATCCTACATCACACCTGTCAATAACTTATTCCTTAGCGGACATTGGGCAGATTTGGGTGGTGGTATTCCGATCGCGATTAAATCTTCGATCAATACAACACTCTTAGTCCTTCAAAAAGAAAATAAGAAACGCTTCAAACTGCTTTCCCGTTATATGGATGGAAAAATCGATGCAGAAGAATTAAAAGCTTCCGACCTGTTAGTGAAGTATGACGATTCCTGGATCAAAGATCCGACACCCGCAGAGAAAAAAGTGATGAGGAGAGAACAAAACAACCAATTCATCGACCCCATAGTAAGCATTTAAAGTCATGGATACATGGAATAAGTTCAACGAGCTGTTTGAAGTCGGCCTGGTAAAGGAAATCAGGGAAACAGCACAGGAAATCAAATTGAAAGAAGGTGAATCCTTATTAAATATAGGCCAAATCGTGCGAGCAATACCTATCGTATTATCAGGAACACTGAAAATTTCCCGAATTGATGACGAAGGTCACGAGTTATTCCTCTATTATATCAATCCGAACGAAAGCTGCGCCATGACTTTCACTTGTTGTATGGAACAGCATTCCAGTGAAATCAGGGCTATTGCAGAAGAAGACTCCACAATCCTTACGATTCCAATAACAGCAATGGATCAATGGATGATCAAATACCCGTCCTGGAAAAGTTTTGTCATGAGAACAATCCGTATGCGGTTCAATGAACTATTGACTATGATCGACCAGATTGCCTTTCAGCGTTTAGATGAGCGCCTGGTTCATTATTTAAAAGAAAAATCAAAAGCAACCAATTCCAAGGTAATTCATGCTTCTCACGAGCAAATCGCCATAGACCTTTCCAGTTCCCGCGAAGTCATTTCACGCTTGCTAAAACGGCTTGAGCAAGAAAAAAAAGTTGTTTTATATCGCAACCAAATCAAATTATTAAATCCTATGTGACCAAAGTCACTGTGTAAGAACTTTCATTGTCTCAAATTTGTAAAAAAGAGCTATGAAAGCAAACATGCACTTAGTTGACCGAATTGTACGGATTTTAATTTCCATTGCGATCGTCATACTTTATTTCTCGGGTTATTTTACAGGAACAATTGCCATTATTGCTCTTGCGGTTGTGGTTATCTTCTCCCTTACCGCATTGATAGGTTCTTGTCCGCTATACACCTTATTTGGTTTATCAACCAGGAGAAAAGACAGATGAAATTATTCTTAAGAAAGCATGCACTAACGATTACCGGTGGTGTTTTGGGTGGGATCGGAGGATACATTTACTATCATTATTACGGCTGCAATAATGGTTGCTTGATTACTTCGAAACCACTTAACAGCATATTATACGGAATTTTTATGGGAGCCCTTTTATTCAGCAGTATTAAAATCAGATCAAAAAAGAATCACAAATGAAAGAAACAATAATTGACGTTCGGTCCCGCGCCGAATTTCAGGGAGGACATGTTGTTAACAGCATCAATATCCCGATCCAGGAAATCCCAGGTCGTTTAGAGGATATCCAAAAAATGAAGCAACCTATTATTCTATGTTGCGCAAGTGGACAAAGAAGTGCACAAGCAAGCTTATTCCTTAAAAGCCATGGTATTGACTGTATGAATGGAGGAAGCTGGCTTGATGTAAATGCCAATTATTAAACAAAAAACATGATCATTTTTTTAAAGCGTCTTTTCGGGATAGACCCAAAAGCAGATTTTAGTGACCTGATGCGCAGGAATGCACAAATCATTGACGTAAGAACTTCTACCGAATTCAGTACCGGACATATCCGTGGCGCCATCAATATTCCTTTATCACTTCTTTCGCAAAACCTCTCGAAGATCAAAAAAGACAGACCGGTTATTACCTGTTGTGCTTCAGGGATGAGAAGTGAATCCGCAAAGAAAATATTATTGTCAAACGGATACAAGGAAGTACATAACGGTGGAGGATGGAGCAGCCTTCAACACAAGCTACTCCAATGAGATTAACAATTATTGGAAAACCGGGGTTTGTTGGAGAGATCCTAAATTCCTAACTTTAAAAGAAACACATTATGGCATCTTTTTCTGAAATCATAAATTCTGACAAGCCCGTTTTGGTTGACTTTTTTGCCGAATGGTGCGGACCGTGTAAGACCATGGCACCTATTTTGGAAGATTTGAAATCCAAAGTAGGGGATTCGGCCTCGGTTCTGAAAGTGGATATCGATAAAAATCCGCATGCAGCACAGAAATACCAGATTAAAAGCGTTCCAACTTTGCTTTTGTTTAAAAACGGGAACCTGGTTTGGAGACAATCAGGGGTGGTGCAGTCTAATCACCTGGTTGAAATCATCAAGCAGCATCAATAACCTGAAGAAATGGCGATTTGAAGATTTGACGTAATAACGCACTATTACGTCACAGCTCAAATTTATTAAAAAGAGTCCGCCGTGCCGCAACGGACTCTTTCATTTTGAGTTGGTTATTGTAGGTTAGTTCAAAGTAATAGTCAGTTCATCTAAAGGAATTCGTACTTTCTTCGCTTTTGCATACGGATCTATTTCTTCATTCCGGTAACCCAAAGCGAGGATTACGGCTGATTGCAATCCTTTTTCTTTCAAACCTAAAATTTCATCAAAAGCGGCATTATCAAATCCTTCCATCGGTGTACTGTCGA
>CBFGPJ010000436.1:0-3448 GCA_965650615.1 uncultured Fluviicola sp.
CACAGAACGTTTCTCCGATCATTCACAAGTCTACAATTATTCGGTAGAAAGTGACCGGACGGAGAGATTATTGGAGATCAATTCCCTGTATGAAGCGATTTCTCAATTACCGGACCTGCAAAAAGAAAGCATTATCCTGTTTGAGATTTCCGGGTTTTCAATTAAGGAAATTGCAGCGCTGCAGCAGTCTTCGGAAGATGCCGTAAAACAACGATTGGTCAGAAGCAGAAAAAAATTGGTTGAATTGATGACCGAAAAAAAAGAAGTAGCATTAAATCATTTGAGTTATGACAGAAGATAAACTTTCAGGTTTGTTTGATGAGATTCGGAATGAATCGGCTCAGACTTCTATTTCAGAGGTGGATCAGTGGATTGATGCCGCGGTAGCTGCCGGTGCAACAGTTGGACTCTTAGCAACATTGAAATTAATACTCATTAAAAAACCTTTGATTATGTGGACAACATTATTAACAGTAACAGGTGGAGCTTCTCTGGGAGTGGTGATGATTTTCAGTAAGCCCGAAGTAATAAAAGAACCTGTAAAGAAAGAAATGACAACCTATTCTGTTCCTGTAAAGGAATTAAAGGAAACGAAAACAGAGGAACCCACGGAACAAGAATCTCCCATATTGGACGAACCTGCCAGAGAATCAAATTCCGAAGACCCCAATTTGCCCGAAGATCTGGGAACTCTTATTCCTTTGAAAATACGCAGGTCGGACAATCGCTCAATTCCTCTTTACAGGAAACCTGATGTAACCGGATCATTTACAAAAGTCCATCTTTCCGGTGCGCTTGTGGTACAATTGTCCCAGGGAAAGGAATGTAACGTCCTGGTTGAACCGGAGAGTGCAAAAGACCTGGTTCACATTGAAGTTCATGACGGAACACTTCACCTCAAAAACACACCGAATCAAAAGGATCGACGTGAAAAAATGGTGATTAAAGTGACTTTGAAGGAGTTGGATGAATTGTCCATGAGCGGAGCTACTGCTTTGATGACGATGCACCAGTTTGGAGTGGAAAATTTGTCTCTGGAAATGGACGGTGCCAGCAATGCGAACCTGAATCTGAAAGCAACTAAGCTAAAAGGTGATTTTTCAGGAGCAAGTAATGTGACAATTGAAGGGTCTTGCGAAAATGCAGAGTTAGATATCTCTGGAGCGGCTCAGGTTAATTTGACAGAATTGTCGGTTAAAAATGCAAAAGTGGATAACAGTGGTGCCGGACATGCAGAACTTTCCATCTCCGAAACGCTAAAAGCGGATGGTTCCGGAGCGAGCACGACGTATTACAAAGTTTCTTCCGGGGCAAAATCGATCCGTGTGGATGTGAATACAACTGGAAGTGCAGTGATCAATGATGTGAAAAAATAAGAGTCCACCGTGGCAGACGAAGACGAGCACTGATCCCGGATATCCGGGATCAGTGCGAAAGCTGCGAGGACCAATAAAAATGAACAAAAGAAGCTGTAACAAGGCAAGTTAGTTTATAACCTAAGTAGAGTAAAGTAGTCAGCAACGGCTGACGAAAAAGCCCCCGCTTGGAGAGTCGGGGGCTTTTTTGTGGCTTCGACTACGCTCAGTCACCGTTATTATAAATGAAGTCAAAAGGTAACTGAGCGGAGCCGAAGTTACCTTGATTCGTTAATGCTCTAAACTTGCCAAATAACGCTCAGCATCCAAAGCTGCCATACAACCTGTTCCTGCAGCGGTAATAGCCTGACGGTAAGTTTTGTCGGCAGCATCACCGGCAACAAAAACCCCAGGGACATTTGTCAATGAAGTTCCCGGTTTTTCGTACTTGATGTATCCTGTTTCATCCAGGTTGATATAATCTTTGAAAACGTCGGTATTTGGTTTGTGACCGATCGCAACGAAGAAACCTGTTGCAGGAATTTCTTTCTCTTCTCCTGTAATATTGTTCTTCACCTTTACGGCATTTACTCCGCTTCCGTCACCTAAGACTTCAACAGTTTCCGTGTTGTGAAGAATTTCGATATTCGGTGTGTTACGGACACGGTCGGCCATGATCTTGGAAGCGCGGAACTTGTCTGTGCGAACCAACATCGTTACTTTCTTACATAATTTGGAAAGGTAATGCGCTTCTTCACATGCTGAATCTCCTGCACCAACGATTACTGTTTCCTGTCCACGGTAAAAGAATCCGTCACAAACTGCACAAGCGGAAACTCCGCCACCGATTGAAAGGTAATGTTGCTCTGAAGGCAATCCCAGGTATTTTGCAGCTGCTCCGGTGGAAATAATCACCGTTTCTGCATGAATTTCATGTCCGTCTTCTGTCCAGCATTTATGAACCGGGCCTGAAAAGTCCACTTTTGTAATAAAACCAAAACGCACATCTGTTTCGAAACGTTTTGCCTGAGCTTCTAATTGCACCATCATTTCAGGACCTGAAATACCGTCCGGATATCCCGGGAAGTTTTCAACTTCGTTTGTTGTTGTTAACTGTCCACCCGGTTGCATTCCCTGGTACATTACAGGTTTCATTTCTGCTCTTGCAGCGTAAATTGCAGCAGTATATCCGGCAGGACCAGAACCGATGATCAGGCATTTTACTTTTTCAGCGCTCATGTTTGTTTAATCGTTTAATTTATGTTTTAATCCACTCCGTGGATACTTTATCAGAAGCAATGCTTCTTCTTAGTTTGAGGATTATAAAATTAGGGTTTTCTTGCTTTCAAAAGCATGCTTAAACAGAAGTGGATTTTAATAGGAATCCAAGTTTATTTTTTGCAGTAATAGATAAAAGCAGGAGGGAAGTTGGCCGGCGTAAACGCAATTTCCATGTGTTTAAAGAATTGTTTGATATTCTTCTTAGCATTCAGGGAATACTGGAATTGAACATAGATAGAGTTCGCATGCATTACCCGGTGGCTTTCTTTTAAGATCCGATTCTTCAGGTCACTTGGGAAATTGGCAAGCGGAAGTGATGAAACAACAGCGTCGGCCTGAGAATAACCGTATTTTTCCAGGTATTCGCCAATTTTTTCTGCTGAGTCATGGATCAGAATAACACGTGGGTCTTTGAATTCCTTTCTCAATTGATTCATAAAACTGTCATTGAGCTCAAATACCAATAAAATTCCGTCAGGATTCAGTTTTTGGAGCATTTTTCGGGTGAAAACGCCGGTTCCCGGACCCAATTCCACAATGACTTTAGCTGTTGAGAAATCAATTTTCTGCAACATTTTTTTTGCTAAAAATTTGGAGCTTGGAGCCATTGCTCCAACCATTTTACGTTCTTTCCAGAAATTACGTATAAACGAACGCTTATCAGACATTTTCTCTTGTTTCTTTCAGTGCGAATTTACCATTATTGATAATTCCATATACAAATCCGCTCAATTCTTTATTCAATGCAGGTGTATTGGTGCACGGGATCACTAAATCCTCATGCGTGAATGTCCACCGTTTTCCCGGGATAA
>CBFGPJ010000437.1:0-3445 GCA_965650615.1 uncultured Fluviicola sp.
CCCGACCGGGGAGCGGGAGGGAATTTCAAACGCAAGGCAGAGTTATCTACTTCATCCACTTCTATGATGTCCAGTTTCTCAAGCATTTTCACACGCGACTGCACCTGAAGGGTTTTCGAGTACGTTCCTTTAAAACGCTCAATAAATTCAGTCGTTTCCGCAATGAACTTTTGTTGTTCTTCGTATTGTTTTTGCTGTTGGGCCCTTCTTTCCTTGCGTAATTCCAGGTAGTGGGAATATTTTGCTTTGTAATCGTAAATGCGACCCATCGTTACTTCAATTGTACGATTGGTAATTGCATCTACAAATGCGCGGTCGTGGGAGATTACCACAACTGCTTTTGCACTGTTCACCAGGAAATCTTCCAGCCACTGGATAGATTCGATATCCATATGGTTCGTAGGCTCATCGAGCAGGATCAGATCCGGTTTTTGAAGCAGGATTTTCGCCAGTTCAATGCGCATTCTCCAGCCACCGCTGAATTCAGAAGTTGATCGTGAAAAATCTTCCCGCTCAAAGCCCATTCCTTTCAATACTTTTTCAACTTCGCCGTCGTAATTGATCTCTTCGATGGAATAAAACTTTTCGCTGAGTTCGGAAACCCGTTCGATCAGTTTCATGTAATCGTCCGAGTCGTAATCCGTTCGAACCGTCAATTCCTGGTTCAATGCTTCGATCTCATCGCGCATAGCAAAAATACCGGCAAAAGCTTTGCTGGTTTCTTCAAAGACAGTGCAATTATCTTCTGTCAATAAATGCTGGGGCAAATAAGCAATCACTGCATCTTTGGGAGCAGA
Source organism: uncultured Fluviicola sp. (assembly GCA_965650615.1). Classification (GTDB taxonomy): domain Bacteria; phylum Bacteroidota; class Bacteroidia; order Flavobacteriales_D; family Crocinitomicaceae; genus Fluviicola. The sequence goes on from CBFGPJ010000437.1 coordinate 798, forward strand.
GACACCTCCTTTGGTTGCTTTGTTTACTCCGGCAAGAATTTTTAGAAGGGTGGATTTACCTGCTCCGTTTTTACCCATCAATGCAATCTTGTCCGTGTCATTAATAACAAACGAAACATCACTGAACAAAACCTTTCCGCTGAATTCTACCGTTACACTATCTACTGAAATCATAATTTTCCGATTTGGGAGGTGCAAAGGTACGGACAACTTTGGAATTCGTAGAATTGGACAGGTAAAAAGTAGGGATGTTCCCGTAGGTCCGGGATTCCATCCCCACTTTCATTTTTAGGCAGTAGGTCGTTATACGATGAGAATAACAGTAGTATCAACTAATACAGTGACAATGAATGAATTCATGATCCATCTCATTGGAGCTACTGCTAAAAGTAAACTAAGGGTTGTCATTGTCGGAATTACAACTGCGATTAAAGACCACATATGGAGTGCGGCACCATAATTCATAGTGGCACCACCTAAACATCCTATAATTAGTAAGGTAATCGCAATAACTCCGAATCGATATTGGGTTGCCAGATTTTCGAGTTTCGTCCAGGTACTTTGTTTTATTTCCTGTGTTTTCATAATATCCTGATTTTGATATACCAAAGGTCCGTATGAATACAAGGAATTAAAATGAGCGAAATCACAAAAAAACTTGATTTATCTCATCTTTTCGTTGACTTCCTTATATTTGATTTAACAAATAAGAGTAAAACGTTGGTTATGAAGAAGGTAAAATTTATGTTGCTGTTGGCAACCATCGGGTTGTTTGCAGGAAATTCACAAGCCCAGGGGTTTGGTGGAAGCGGAAGTAAATACTTGCAGTTAGGTTTAGGTTTAAACCAGCATTATTCGTTGTATTCCGATTATAACAGAGCGTACAATACCAATTATGGGGCATTTAATCTCCAAATGGAATTCGGTGTTCACAAGTACGTTGGTTTAGGATTTATTGTAGGAGCTGAAGTTGCTGTCAGAGGTGCAGGTTACTATTATGGTGGTGTTTACGCTCCGGGATATTATGCTCCGGTCACTTCTCCCTATTGGAGTGTAGGGGTTCCAATCGGATTTATTGCAAATTTCCACTTTTTGCAGTTGATTGCAGATAAAGCAGGAAAAGACTTTGCTAATAAAATAGATGTATACGGAGGTCTGAACATTGGTAGCGGACCTGTTTTCAGAAATGTACGTAAAGCATATGATGACGATCCATATTATGATTCCCATGTAGGTGCCCTTTTCTTTTTTGGGCCACATGTTGGATTCCGTTACTTTCCAAGTGAGAAGGTTGGAGTTTATGCGGAAGCAGGTTATGGAAAATCATTGATTACAGGAGGTGTAATTTTCAAATTGTAATTTGTTTGAATCAGGATAAAAAGAAAGGGGGCGATTAATCGCCCCCTTTCTTTTTTATATTCTTACATTTTAATAAACGATTCGGAATATTTCTCTCCGTTCTTTGTTTGGATAACCAGGAAGTAACGTCCGCTTGTCAATCCTGCCAGTGAAAGTTTCGAATCTTTTTTATCCGTATTGATTACGCGTTCTCCTAATTGAGAGTAAACCTGGATATTGGAAGCATCCAACAGATCAAAGTTTTCAATGGTCAAATAATCCGTTGTTGGATTTGGAGACAATATGATTTTCTTTCCATCAATTTCTAGTAAGCTTAAAGGATGTGAACCTTCTACAATTGTAATCGGTTCATTGATCGTTGGGTTGTTCACCTGATCAATATGTCCCGATGGCCATTTGATCATAATCGAGTCAATCACTGTTGCCGTTCCGATCCCGAAATGTGCATTTAAGGTATTCATGTATCTGAAACCATCTCCGCTTCGGATGTCACGGATCTGTTTTCCCCAGGAACCGTAGATCTCTACACGTGCACCGATTGCATTGTAATTACTTTGAATTCCCTGAAGATTGATCGTGATCCAGTTGTTACTGTTTTTGTCACTCATGTAAATCGTGTTCCCGTTTCTGATATCCAGGAATCCATCATTATTCATATCACCGACAGAACCGCTTGTAAATGCATAAGTGATCGGGTAGAAGGTCATATCTCCGTTTCCGAACATGATCTTATTTCCGCCACCCATTACGTCAGTGAAACCGTCATTGTCAAAGTCAAAGGAAACGTGTTCGATACTTAAACTTGGATTAAGGTCCCATCCGGAACCTGCCGTAACATCCGTAAATGTTCCATCTCCGTTGTTTTTCATTACGAAATGTCCGCCATCATCGGTAGAACTTGCTCCGACCACAGCATCCATCCATCCGTCGTTGTTGTAATCATTCCATGCAGAAGACCAGGATTGACTTGGATTTGCCATTCCGGCAGCTACAGAAACATCTGTAAAAACTCCGGCACCATCATTTCGGTGTAATTCGTCAATTTTGGCTGTAGAAGCACCACCACGACATTTTGCAATATATAAATCCTGATCTCCGTCATTATCATAATCCATCCAGATCGAACCGTAATTTCCTCCTTCCGGATGATCTCCTAATCCCCCTGCCTGAAAAGTTAAGTTTCCACTTCCGTCGTTGATGTAATAAACGTTCGGATCAATATCATGACACGAAAAGGCATCGAGGTTACCATCGTTGTTAATATCCACAAAGTTCGTTCGCTGGCAGAA
>CBFGPJ010000438.1:0-3408 GCA_965650615.1 uncultured Fluviicola sp.
GTTACAAAAATAATGTGAAATGGAAGGGTGTCAAAAAAGCGCGTGATTTCATACCCGGCATATTGCGGCATTTCGATGTCCAGGAACAACAGATCCGGTTGCAATTCCCTTACTGCTTCTACAGCTTGGGGAATGTGCTCACACTTTCGGAGAATTTCAACATCCGGACAAAAGCGCAACAAGAGATTTTCAAGTACGTCTCTTGCACTTTCCTCGTCATCAACAATTATTGCTCGTATTGTTTTCACAGATACAAAAATGAGGGTGTTTTTAATTTTAATTGGGATTTCTTCATGAAAGTTCGGTTTTTCTTCATAAACAGGTCAGAATTGTTGTTTTATCGGAATGTGAAGTGTGACCCGGGTACCGGAAGCGATGCCATTTTCATAAAGGTCTTCATAAACGCAACCGAAGCGGCCTTCGAAAATAGTGTTCAAAATCTCGAATCGCCGGTTAATGGCTTTTCCCGAAAAGGATTCATGGTCTGAACGTTGCCGCTGACGAATATTTTTTGCCGCTTCTCTTCCGATTCCATTGTCTTCGATGCTACAAATAAGCAAATCTTCCAGAATAAATGTAATCCTCAAGCGTTTTTCGCCTTTTTTGTGCAATAGTCCATGAACCAGCGCATTTTCAATGAAGGGTTGAATCAACAGGGGAGGAATCATCACATCTTCATCTATCTGATCGGTATCGATGGTATAATCGAACTCTTTTTTGAAACGCAGTTTTTCCAATGACAGGTACAATTCAAGCAGTTTCAGTTCCTGTTCGAAGTTGATGAAATCTTTGTCCGAATAATTCAATGTGCGTCGAACCAGGTCAGAGAATGTAGTGATGTAGGAGTAGGAATGTTCTACATCTCCCTTCAATATCAAATCCTGAATGGAATTGAGCGAGTTGAAAATGAAATGCGGGTTCATTTGAGATTGTATGGCTGTTAGTTTCGATGCATTCAATTCATTGATACGTTCGGCTTTTTTACGTTGAATGGCCAACTGCCAGTGGTAGCTGTATACAATGGTATCAATTAAGAAGACAGCAATCAACAGGATGAACCACCAACGCGTATACCATGGGCTGAGAACTGTAAATGTCAGTGACCGGATTTCGCTGAAATCCCCTTGATTTTCGATGCGGATTTGCATGACATACTTTCCGGGAGCCAGGGAGTTATAGCTTACCTGACGGGTGTTGTAATCAGCAGTAGACCAGTGTCTGTCACTTCCCAGCAATCGGTAGTGGTACTTAATGGTTTCGCGGTTACGCAGGCTGGAAGATGAGAAGAAAAACTGGAATTTTCGTTGGTTGGGAGCAAACACACGACCTGATTGCAGCATTACTTCTTTATCATTTACCAGTATTTTATCAATTCGCACAAATGGAATAATATGATTTGGAGCGTGGTAATCCGGATCAATTTGTTGCACACCGCCCGCGTGACTCACCCAAAGTTTCCCTTTATGAAAGGTAAAATCTACTACACGATTCCGGGAGAAACCATAAGTAGAACTGATAGAACGCAGCAACTTTCCGTTGAGGTCGAATTGGAAAAAGCCGTTCGAAGTGGTAGCGATGATGGTGTTCCGGTACACAATCAGTTTTTTGATGATGGTCGTTTTGTTGTTTATTCGCGGAACAATTTTCCGAACGAATCTCCCATTTCGGAACACCAGTATTCCGTCTTCTTTCGAACTCACATACACTGATCCGTTGTCTGTTTGAATGCCGTTGGGATACAATTCTTCACCCTGGTACTTCAGGTGTTTCGTTTTTCCGGATCGACCGAACACAATCAATCCGGTAGTTGTGGAAACATAAACCAGGCGGTGAATTGGATCGTATTCGATAAAATGAATACGATTGTTGAGTTGCGGGAGTTGTTCGCATCTATAGCCGCCGCCTTTTTCGGGAGTTACGCGGATAACTCCCTGGTTCGTTCCCAGGTAAAAGAGATTTTCCGATACAAATGCAACGTCTTTCAACGACGCTTCGATCAGATCAGTAGTTGTGCGTTTTTCGTAATTGTAAATGCGGATGTGTCCGTCGTCGAATACCCATTGTTTCGCTCCCGGAAAACCATCGATTACTTCAATTGGACGCTTACCGGAAGTTCGCAATTCAATCAATTCACCGTTAGCATAACACATCAGTTTGCCTTTTGAAGTCCCAAGAATAAGTCCGCTGGCAGGTTCGGAATAAATGGACATTACCGGATCATCGGTAAATTGATAAATAACATCCGGTGTTTTGAGATCGGAGACCACGAGTATTCCTTTATCGAATGTACTGAGCAGGATATTGCCTTCGACATCTTCGAACACATCGGAGATAAAGTAATTGTCGAAAAAGATGTTTTCCGTACACGTTATTTTTTTGTCGAAATAGCTGATTCCCGGTAAGGTGCTGGCAATCCAGAAACCGTTTGTATTTTCATATACCCGAACGTATTCGCTTCGCTTAAACAACGGGCAATCGGGTTGAGGTGTCAGGTTAAATGTATTCGGATCAAAGGAATAAAAAACCTTTGTTTTCAAGTCCAGCGCAAAGTAATCGTTCCCAGTATGGAAACAACGTAGAACTCCACCCGAAGCATTTTTGAACCGCTTACCGGAAAGTTTCAGACGCTTTAATTCGAACTGTCCCTGTGAATAGGTTAATACTGAATCGCTGTGGCTAAGGTGATATAGAACTGTTCCACCTGCAGTAGTCAACGGTGGCCCGATATAATGTCCATAATTGCGTTCTCGCTTCAATACGCCGCCCTTCGGGTCCAGTATAATGATTTTTCTGGAAGAAACGAGCACATTTCCATAAGGATCAACCGCCAAACTAATATCTGCGCTGCCTTCATCTTCAGTAAGTTCATAAAAGAGCGTGCATTGTTTGTTCCTGATGCGGAACACCTGGTTGTTAAGGTTCGTGCAATAGATTGTCCCGAACGGATCCATAACGAAGTTGAACACCGAACTACTTTTGGCTTTTTTACAAACCACCTGTTCGTAAACAACACCATTGAAACAAAACAACCCTTCGTTGGTCGCGAACCAATAATTCAACGATTTATCCTGGATGACATCGTAAATCTGGATGCCACGAAACTGGTCTTCACCCAGTAAAAACGACGCAGGTTGTTGTGCTGAAGCATCATCACTTATCAGTAAGAGCAGATTCAATAAGATGAGCCTGATCGTGAGGTATCGAAATGGATAATTCAAAAGGGATATTCGGGATACATGCTAAATTAAACATTTTTGATTTACTGGTTGCGGTCGGGAAACTTCAGGGATTAAACATAAAGAGGAGAAACAGTTACTGCAGAAGTAATCTATTGCTGTGTTTTATTATATTTAGGTAAGTGCAGGCAAAAACCACGACTCTGGGTTTTGACTTTAGCGACTATGAATC
>CBFGPJ010000439.1:0-3397 GCA_965650615.1 uncultured Fluviicola sp.
AAAAACAAGAGAGGATTTTAAAAACTCCCCCTTCGGAGGGGGACAAAGGGGGAGGACATTAAAAATTGTAGTATATGAAAGCAATCTGGAAGGGTGCGATTAGTTTTGGATTAGTCAATATTCCCGTAAAGTTATACAGCGCAACACAGCAAAGTTCCTTGGATCTGGACATGGTCGATCCGCGCGATATGAGCCACATTAAATTCAAGCGGGTGAATGAAGATACCGGGAAAGAAGTGGCTTGGGAGAACATTGCAAAAGCGTATAAGCTAAAGGAACATTATATCCTGCTGGACCCGGAAGATTTTGAAGCTGCGGCACCTGAAAAAAGCAAAATCATCCAGGTCGATCATTTTGTGGATGAAAGCGACATTGACACCATTTTTTTTGAGAATTCCTATTACGTGGAACCGGAAAAATCGGGAGTTAAAGCGTATGCCCTGATGCGGGAAGCATTGGCGAAATCCAAAAAGGTCGGAATAGCACAGTTTGTTTTGCGAACCGCAGAGACCCTGACCGTTTTGAAGCCGCGCGGAAATGTACTGGTCTTAAGTAAAATCCGCTTTGCACAGGAAATCCGGGAAACAGATGAACTGAGATTACCTGCAGCCTCAGAAGTGAAACCGGCCGAATTGAAAATGGCATTGGCACTCATCAAGCAATATACCACGCCTTTTAACATTGATAAATTCAAGGATGAATATGCAGCCTCCTTATTGAAGATTATCAAGGCCAAGGCGAAAGGCAAGAAATCAAAAGTGCCGACACTGAAAATAGTTCACAGCAAATCAAAAGATTTGATGGAGCAACTCAAAGCCAGTTTGCAGAAAAATAAATCATCCAAAGCATCCTGATTATGGCACTCAATCTTTATAGGAAAAAACGAAATTTTGGGGAAACACCGGAACCCTCAAGCGGCAAGGAAAAATCCTCAGCAAAATTGACGTTTGTAGTTCAGCGTCATGATGCTTCCCATTTGCATTACGATTTCCGGCTGGAAATGGATGGCGTGCTGAAAAGCTGGGCTGTCCCGAAAGGACCGTCTATGAAGGCCGGTGAGCGCAGGTTAGCTGTTCATGTAGAAGATCATCCGCTGGCTTATGGCAAATTTTACGGGGAAATCCCTGAAGGGAATTACGGTGCCGGAATTGTCGAAATTTGGGATAACGGGACTTATGTACCATTGGAACCGGACACTTCAAAATCTGCAGAAAAACTGCTGCTGCATCAATATTACAAAGGTGATCTGAAATTCATTTTAAAGGGGAAATACCTGAAAGGTGCTTTTGCTTTGGTGCGCATGAACGATGGAACTGATAAGAATTGGCTGCTGATCAAAAAATCCGACGAACATGCCGTCAAAAGTTACAACATTGCTTCACTTGATCCGGTGAAACCCTTTCATAAGAAGAAAACTCCAAAAGGCAAGGAAAAAAGCAGGGCTTCAGAGCGCAAAGAGTCAAAAGTTTCACCCGACCAGGAGACTGATGCTGAACCAGAATTGCCTAAAACGCCCATCGAAAAATCCTGGGAAAAATTGAAAAAGCCGATGTTGGCAACACTGACTTCCAAACACGAAGACAATCCGGATTGGATGTATGAGCCGAAATACGACGGATACCGTGCTATAGCCAAAATCAATAAAGGAAAGGTGACTTTGGTTTCCAGGAATGGAAATTCGTTTAACAGGCAATATCAGCCATTGGTGCCGGAACTTGAAAAATTTGAGGATGACCTCATCCTGGACGGTGAAATCGTTATTGAAGACAAAAAAGGGATCAGCAATTTCCAGTTGTTGCAGAATTATACAACTACGAAGAAAGGTGTTTTGAGATACTATGTGTTTGATATTCTATACCTGAACGGGTATGCTGTCACATCGCTTCCTTTCAGCCAGCGCCGGGAACTGTTGGAAGCCGTTTTTGCCAAGGTAAAACTGACCAATGTTCAGCCTTCTCCAAGTGTACGGGAAGATGGTAAAGAACTGATGGAACGGCTCACGAAACTGGGCTATGAAGGAATTATCGCCAAGGAAAGTAATAGTCCGTATTTCCCGGGATTGCGTTCGAATTCCTGGTTAAAATTGAAGAATCAGCAATCATTGGAAGCGATTATCTGTGGTTATACAGCTCCTCAAAACAGCCGAAAATTCTTCGGGTCCTTGATTTTGGGGACTCATGACAAAGGGAAACTGGTCTATATCGGGAATTGTGGTACCGGCTTTACCGAAGCCACTCTGGAAGAATTACACCAACGGTTTGAAAAGCTCAAAATTCCGGAAAGCCCTTTTGATGTATCTCCCAAAATGAGCGGGCAGAAAGGAAAACCTACCTGGATCAAACCGGAACTGGTGTGTAATGTCCAATTTGCCAATTGGACAGAAGATAAACATTTGCGTGTTCCGGTTTTTATGGGATTGCGGGAAGACAAAAAAGAATCAGAGGTGATGAAGAACAACGATACGAAAGCAACAGAGTTCGGGAAAAGATCTGCTTCTCAGGAATACGAAGAAAACGATGTGGAGCTGACTATCAACGGAAAAAAACTCAAAGTAACGAACCGCAACAAAGTTTATTTCCCGGAAACAGGCACCACAAAAGGTGAGATCATAGATTATTACCGCAAGATCAGCAAATGGATCCTGCCCTATCTGAAAAACCGCCCGGAATCCCTGAACCGGCATCCCAATGGGATTACAAAACCCGGATTCTACCAAAAAGACATGGACACAAACCAGATCCCGGAGTGGGTGCGGACAGAAAAACAATATTCCAAGTCCAATGAAGAATACCTCGACTACCTGGTTTGTGACAACGAAGCGACCCTGGTTTACATGGCAAATCTGGGTTGTATCGAGATCAATCCGTGGCACAGTACTTTCGATAAACCGGATGATCCCGACTATATGATCATGGACCTGGATCCCGGTGAGATCGGATTTAAAGAAGTGGTCCGAACTGCATTAAAGATCCGGGATGTTTGTACCGAAATCGGGATTAAAACCTTTTGCAAAACCAGTGGAGCGACCGGTTTACATGTTTATATCCCATTGAAAAAGCGCTACACCTATGATGAGATCAAACTCTTTGGTGAATTGCTTGCAACAGCCGTCCAGCAGCAACTTCCGGACACGACAAGTATCGAACGAACAGTTTCCAGGCGCCGCGATAAGATCTACATCGATTTCCTGCAAAACAGGAAAGGTCAGACTATTGCGGCAGCATACAGCGTCCGGCCAAAACCCGGTGCAACAGTTTCCACCCCGCTCGAGTGGACAGAAGTCAATGAACGCCTCAACCCGAAAGATTTTACCATCTACACCATTTTCGACAGATTAAAAGAAAAAGGTGACCTCTGGAAAGGTGTACTGGGAAAAGGGGCAGATATCGGGAAAGCG
>CBFGPJ010000440.1:0-3394 GCA_965650615.1 uncultured Fluviicola sp.
TGCAATCGGTGATGCAACCCTGGATGACAACGAATCCGTTTATTCGTCGAAAACAGTTGCGGATGTGATGACACACAATCCGGTAACACTTGGTGAGAATGCAACTGTTGCTGATGTTTGTGCGCTTTTAGCAAAGGGAGAATTCAGCTCAGTTGTAATTACAAAAGACGGCCGTATATGTGGTATCGTTACTACCACAGACCTGATCCGCTATTTCCTTTCTCAGCAGGATTGAATAGCAGCGGAAGGAAACCACAACCTATAATTATGTAAAAACGCAGAATGATCATATAATGATTTTAGGAAGTGACTGATTTATATTGCAGTAATGTTGAAAAATCTGTCATTATGAATTATCACGATCACAAAGCGTGTATTGAAGCGTGTTTAAATTGTGCTTCAATCTGCAATCATTGCGCATCTTCCTGTTTAAAAGAAGACAATCCCGGAGAAATGATCCATTGTATCGGGCTTGACATGGAATGTGCGGCCATTTGTTATGCGGCAGCCCAGTTAATGAGCTTAGGAAGTGAAAAGGCAAAAGAACTCTGTAAGATCTGTGCCGGGATCTGCGAGCAATGTGCAGAAGAATGTGAAAAACATCAAAACGAACACTGTATTGAGTGCGCGCGTGCATGCAGAGCATGTGCGGCAGAATGCAGAAAGATGTAAGTGTCTGGCTAAGGTATTCCAATTGCTGTAAACCTTTTAAATACGGATTTGAAGGACCTGCATCCCTTTGGCTAATGATCAAATTGATATACCTTAAAATTGACAAAAATCATCGGGTGGTTTGACTAAACTCAAGAGCCGGAAACACATAAGCATCTACTTTTGTTTCAAAGCAGAAGTGCTGTATTAACTTGTTCATTGTTAATCGGATAAGAACAAAACAGCTACGAACCTGCAATAATTAATAAAGAAGACTTATGGAAAGAATTTTAGTACCGGTAGATTTTTCAGAGGCATCTGAGAATGCATTAAATTATGCCATTGAATTCACTAAAGAATTAAAAGGACAAATCTGTCTGCTTAACGTATATGACTATATTGCTGTGCCGAATGACCCGATCGTTTGGATTCCATCAATGGATGATATCATCGAAGATCACATGCAAAAGCTGGAAGTTATTCGCAAAAAAATCATCAGTCAGCATGGTAACCGGATAAAGATAAAATGTTACTGCGAACCCGGAACAGTAATTGAAGCCATCAACACATTTGTAATAAAACATCATATAGATTTGGTGATTATGGGGATGCAGGGTGGAGGATATGTTTCTGAAAAGATCATCGGAAGTACCACTACTTCATTGATGCGCAAAGCTGCTTGCCCTGTTTTGGGAATTGCAATGCATGTGAAATATCGTCCGATCTCAAGTATCGTTCTGGCAACAGATTATGAGGATGCCGATTATAAAAAGATATTGAAACCTTTGATCCATTTGGTTCAGAAAGTTAATGCACATTTACATATCCTATATGTAGTGGAACCCGAAGTATCATTAGATGCTGGAATTGTAACCGGAGTTCAGGTATCACGTGCATTGAAAGAAATACCATATACGGTTCATACACTTGCTCATGAAGATATTTCGGAAGCAGTGGATCAGTTTGTAAGTGATAAATTGATCGATATAACGGTTATTGTGCCAAGGAAGCATTCGTTTTTTTACTCTGTCTTTCATGAACCGAATACAAAAAAAATCGCTTTCCATACAACTATTCCACTGTTAACTCTCCACGAATAATTGCATCCTGAATAGTTGTAAAAACGGTTACCGGATTAATCGGGGAATTGTTTTGGAAATCGGTCTTTCCGAATGGTTATCCGGCTGCGAAAAGTCAATATTTGGTTTGACAAAGATCATTGTTTCCACTGCGGAAATGCCTGATTTTCGTATTAAACTTTAAATCCTTGTATTCAGGAAGATTGCCATTGCAATGGATTGATAAAAAATGACTTATGGAAAAGGTACAGATTGAAATCAATAATCATCGAAAAGTATTTTCAGTACGAGAACTTTTTACCCAGAAATTCAATAATCTGAAACTGGAATTTTATGCCAAACCAAATACGGAGTACGGGCCGCATTCCGATAAGATTGTCCGAAACAGTGGTTTTACCATCGGTGATTGCCGGACATCCAATCATAATGGTGTCCTGACGATCCTTCCGGGAATGACTGTTCAGGAACTGAAAGACTATCTGAACGGTACTTTCGGGCTTCGCGTTGAAGTGTACAAGCTGGCCGATTCATCCTGGCAAATCATAGATTCGGGTTCGGACTCATTAGAGGAACTCAATCAGTCGAACGAAATTTCGTAAGATCATGCTTGAAAACGTGAAACTGATATTGACCGAAATCGGGGATATAACCCGTTTCTCAATAAGGTTTTTCGGAGAACTCTTTAGAAAAGATTATGAATTCAAAGAAATGCTCCGGCAGTTTTTTTTTCTTGGTTACAAGTCACTTGGATTAGTGGTCATAACCGGTTTCATTATAGGTCTTGTCATCACAATCCAATCACGTCCCACACTGGTTAAATTCGGAGCAGAAGCCTGGTTGCCCGGAATGGTCTCTGTCTCTCTCGTCCGTGAGATCGCACCGGTAATTACTGCGTTAATTTGTGCGGGAAAAATAGGGTCCGGTATCGGTGCTGAACTTGGTTCGATGAAAGTTACCGAACAAATTGATGCCATGGAGGTTTCCGGTACCAACCCTTTTAAATATTTGGTTGTAACCCGCGTATTGGCAGTAACATTTATGATTCCCTTACTGGTAATTTTTGCCGACGCAGTATCGCTTTATGGTGGGTATCTGGGGGTAAACCTTCGCGGCGCGATCAGTTGGAATCTCTATTGGACACAGGTCTTGGATGCCCTCTCTTTCGGCGACATTCTTCCATCCATTATTAAAACCTTCTTTTTTGGTTTTGCTATAGGAATTATCAGCTGTTATAAAGGGTATTCTACCCAACGTGGGACAGAAGGCGTGGGAAGGTCTGCCAATTCTGCGGTCGTGATTTCTTCCCTTATTGTATTCATACTTGATCTGATTGCGGTTCAGATTACGGATTTATTGCAACTAATATGAGTGGCGAAGAAAAATACAGCACTGAAACCCTGATCGAAAATCCGGTATTGCGTCTTGATAATATTTGTAAATCCTTTGGAAACAATCAGGTTTTACGCAATTTTAGCCTGACACTGAATAAGAGCGAGAATATGGTCATTCTAGGAAGATCAGGTTCAGGGAAATCAGTTTTAATCAAATGCATTATCGGCCTCATAAAACCCGATTCCGGAGCAATTCGTGTATTGAATTACGATTTATCGGGAATTGGCTTCAGGGAATTGGATGCGATGCGTTTCAGGGTCGGATTTCTTTTT
>CBFGPJ010000441.1:0-3380 GCA_965650615.1 uncultured Fluviicola sp.
GATTTTACTCCAAAGCTTCACGGTTTCAACCGCTTCTTTCACATCATGAACCCGCAAAATATTTGCCCCTTTGTCTAACGCAATTGTATTCAAAACACTTGTTCCGTTTAGCGAATCAGCAGCTTCAATTCCAAGTGTTTTGTAAATCATCGATTTCCTGGAAATTCCAACCAGAACCGGACAATCGAACAATTGAAATGCTTCCATACAGGAAAACAATTCCAGGTTTTGTTCGCTGTTCTTTGCAAATCCAAAGCCAGGATCGATCAGTACATCTTTTAATCCGGCAGCCCTGGCTTTTTCAAGCTGAGATCCCAATTCAACCGTGACTTCCCGGAGTAAATTGTCGTATTGGTTCAATTTCGCCATGGTTTGCGGAGTTCCGCGCATGTGCATCAACACATAAGGTACCTGGTGTTCCGCCACAATTGAAAAAATTTCCGGATTGATCAATCCGCCGCTGATGTCATTGATCAGGTGAACACCCTGTTCCAAAACGTAGCGGGCAACTTTGGATTGAAAAGTATCAACACTGATTTTGAGCTCCGGATAGTTTTCCAGGGCATAGGAAACAGCAAAGCGAATCCGTTCAATTTCTTCTTTCTCTGAAATATGTTCTGCACCCGGTCTGCTCGAGTAACCACCTATATCTAACCAAGTTGCACCGTTTTTTGCGTGCAGATCAATCAGTTTTTGTTGTTTTTCGATCGTGGAACTTTGACTTTCCGGGTAGAAAGAATCGGGTGTGCAATTGACAATTCCCATCACCTGGGGTGCCGAAATAGTGAATAACTTACCGCGGATGTTTAGTACCCGTTCTCGTGAAAAAGTTGTATTTTCAGACCTTAAAAATTCCATACTTACATAGATGATACAAACATCGGAACAATATCAACACATCGTACAGGGTTGTAGAGAAATTTTCCTTAAAAAAACGATCGATTACGGAACTTCCTGGCGCATTGCACGAGCAAGCAGTTTAACGGACCAGATCTTCATAAAAGCAAACCGTATTCGTACGATCCAGGAGACCGGGAAAAACAAGGTCGGAGAAAGTATCGAAGGAGAGTTCGGCGCGATGGTGAATTATTGTATCATGGCTATTATTCAATCCCGTTCAACAGATAATATGGGGCTTGAGTTGAATGCAAAACAAGCCGAAATGTTGTATGACGGAGTTGCTCAGGAGGCTTTTGAACTGATGGAGAAAAAGAACCACGATTATGGTGAAGCCTGGAGAGATATGCGCGTGAGTTCATTAACCGATATGATTTTGATGAAGTTGTTACGAATTAAACAAATTGAGGATAACGGAGGGAAAACGATTGCATCGGAAGGAATTGAATCAAATTATTTTGATATTTTGAATTACTCGATTTTTGCTTTAATACACCTTACCCTTTAAAAATATCGTTTCATGAAAACTACTCGTACCATTGCAGGACATTCACTACCACTCAATGTTCTGTTTGTCATCTTAAACCTGGCGGGGCTAACGCTTACCACCATGGGGTTTCACGATCATTTTGAAGCCCAGAAATTATTGTTCGTAAGTATTGGACTGGTTCTCATGCTGTTTTCGGCAGTTGCACTGATCTTCTTTAAAGGAAGATTGATGATCGCTACTGTTTCCCGCGTCATTGTGGGAAGTTTATTTATTGTTTCGGGTTTGATAAAAGCGAATGATCCGCTTGGGTTTTCCTATAAACTGGAAGAATATTTTGAAGATGGTGCTTTGGCTTACCGGATCAAGGAGTTTTTCGGGGCTCCGGGCTTTTCACTGGAATATTTCATTCAACACGCCCTGACACTTTCGGTGATCATATGTATTGCTGAAATTGTACTGGGAGTTTTGGTGATCATTGGTGGAAAAATGCGCTTTGTAAGCTGGTTATTGGTAATCATGATGCTGTTCTTCACCTTCTTAACCTGGCACACATCCACCTGTGACGCGAAAAGCAAATTTGTAGATCGCGATACTTATTCCATGACAGATGCCAAAGAAGCGCAGCTGGCGGATACAAAAATTGAAGAAGCAAAAACCAATAAAGAGATCAAGATTATTTCGAAAGACTCGAAAGAAGTGGTTGTGGAAGAACTGAAAGCTCCTCAATGTGTGACTGATTGCGGTTGTTTCGGAGATGCAATGAAGGGATCCGTAGGAAGATCACTGACTCCGAAAGAATCCCTTTGGAAAGACATTGTATTGCTTTATCTCGTAATCTGGATCTTTGCGGCTCAGGCAATTATCAAACCGAACAGCGTACGTCAAAACTGGATCTACATCCCGATTTCCATGTTGTTGATTGCCGGACTTTCCTGGGTATTCGATTGGTATTTTCCGATTATATTCTCACTGATCGCAATCCTTGCTGCTCTGTGGATTTACCGTATGCGCAATAAACGGATCGGGAATCATTACAGTTCTGCGTTGATCGTTACTTTACTGTGCGGAATCTTTATCTGGTATGTTTTGAAATACGATCCGCTGCGAGATTACAGGCCGTATGCGGTTGGGAACTATTTACCGGACCTGACTAAAAACGGTGATCCCGGAAAATACCAGAGTTTGTTGGTGTATAAGAACATTCAGACAGGGGAGAAAAGAGAATACGACGGTTCAAGTAAGGAGTTCATGGCTTCCAAAATCTGGGAGAAAACAAAAGAGTGGAAATACCTGGAAATGATCAATAAAGAAATCATTCCGATGCGGCTTCCTTCTATTGATACGGCCCAGTTTAATCCTTCGCGCGGAATCCAATACCTTTCGGAAGATGAATTGCAGTTGGAAGCTGTAAAAAAACAGCTGAAAAATACCAAAGTGACCGGTTTGCGCCTGGAAGACAAAGTCACAAAGGAACGAACGGAAATTCCGGAAGTGGAATACAACGTGGAATCTTATCCTGTTGATACGTACGCGATCCTGGATACGATTGAAGTGGAAAATCCGGAATTCTCGGAGGTTAGCATTCGCCAATTATTGTTCACTGCTCCGAAAATTATCACAGTTGTTTCGAAAAACCTGAAAGAATTTGATCTTGACCATCTGAATGAGATCAAATCGATAGCAGCAAAAGCCAAAAAAGCAAACATCCCTTTCGTATTGATCGTGGGATCGGGTGATGAGGAAATTGCGGCATTCAAAAAGAAACACAACCTGCATGTACCAGTCTTTATCAATGACGGAATAGAATTGAAAGTAATTTCACGCGCTAATCCTGCATTGATGGTATTGAGATACGGACGTGTAAAAGGAAAGTATACAGGTAATTCATTGCCGACATTTAATTGGATTCAACAACATTTATTAGCAAAATAAGATGCGCTCAAAAATTGTAGCCGGAAACTGGAAAATGAATTTGTCTCAAACCGAGGCAAAA
>CBFGPJ010000442.1:0-3379 GCA_965650615.1 uncultured Fluviicola sp.
TTAGTCGTTTTGCTAATTGCATTAAAATCAAAAGTAATTTTTTTTTACCTAAACGCGTCCAGTTTTACTTTATTTCTGAGAAACCAAAAAACGCAGGGATGTGAAATTTTGTACCTCCTGCAATTTTCTGAATAAACGGGTTGAATTGGTTTAGAGATCAGTGCATACCAAACAGCTCAAAGGCTTGCGTCCGGCGCGGTTAAAATATTATAGCTACTTTTGTACTCTCAAATATTGAATTTGCTTTATGAAAATTGTACTGAAAACATTTTACGGTTTGGAGGATATACTCGCTGATGAATTAAAAGAGTTGGGTTTTCCTGATAGTACGAAGCTGAATAGAGCGGTTCAGATTGAAGGAGACTGGAAAGACATCTATTTTTTGAACCTGCATGTACGTTGTGCGATTTCGGTTTTAGTGGAATTGCGCAAGTTTACGATCAAAACGGAAAAAGACCTGTACAATGAAGCGAAGAAGATCAATTGGTCTTCCCTGTTTGATGTGAAGAAGACGTTTGCAGTAAAAGGGGCAGTCAATTCTACGATTTTCAAGCATTCTCAATTCCCGTTTTTATTGATTAAAGACGCGATTGTAGATCATTTCAGGGATGTGAAAGGCGAAAGACCGGATATCAATGTGAAATCGCCTCAAATCGTGGTTGATTTGTATGTTCGTGAGAA
The DNA here is from genome assembly GCA_965650615.1 of uncultured Fluviicola sp. Taxonomy (GTDB): domain Bacteria; phylum Bacteroidota; class Bacteroidia; order Flavobacteriales_D; family Crocinitomicaceae; genus Fluviicola. The sequence goes on from CBFGPJ010000442.1 coordinate 682, forward strand.
CGAAGGAGTGATTTCGGTGAATACGAGTGGTTTGCCTTTGTTCCAAAGAGGTTACCGTCAATCAACGGGTGATGCGCCATTAAATGAAGTGGTAGCAGCTGCGCTTTTGCGCATGAGCGAATGGGACAAGAAAACCACTTTGATTGATCCGTTTTGTGGTTCCGGAACCATATTGATCGAAGCTGCATTGCTCGCAGCAGGAATTCCTTCGAATATCGAGCGGACGCATTATGCATTCAAGAACATGGCCAATTTTGATTCTGATCTGTGGGAAGAAATTCATTCCAAAGCCAATAAATTAGTGAAAGAACTCCCATGCACTCTGATAGGTGGAGATATCGATTCTCAAATGGTGATGAAGACCAGAAGAAACCTGCGTGGATTTTCTTTCGGAAGATTCGTGGAAGTGCATAACGCAGCGGTGGATGAATTTCCGTTCCCGGAAGGTCCTGCTGTTCTGATTACGAATCCTCCGTATGGTGAACGCCTGGAAACGGATGTGGAAGAACTATACGGAACCCTGGGAAGTATCATGAAACATAAATTACAGGGATATTCCTGCTTTGTCATTTCTTCCAGCGAAGCAGGTTTCAGATATTTAGCTTTAAAACCGGATAAGAAATACAAACTCTTCAACGGTGATTTGGAGTGTTCTTTCAGAAAATACAGTATCTACGAAGGTTCCAAAAAAGGAGAAAGATCCGAAGATTAAGGTGTTACAATAATACGTTCGGAAACACTGTTCTCATGATCAAAATAAACCAGCGTATACACTCCAACCGGTAGTGAAGAAACAGTGATCTGATTACTTTCCGTCGAAGATTCATTCAGGGCGATTTCCCTTCCCGAAGTATCAAACAACCTGGATGTAAGCAAAGTCTTGTGATCTCCGGTAATTTGTATCGTTCCATTGGACGGGTTCGGATAGATCGTCAATTCATTCGTACGATTCGGTTTGATAGACTGAATAGTATGGATTCGTGTGATCCCGTTGAAATCCGTTTGAGACAGGCGGTAATAACTCACAACATCCAAATACGGATCGTAATCATAGATTTTATAATGCAACGGTTCAGTGCTGTTTCCTGCGCCGCTCATATAAGCGATTGCTTCAAAGTGAAGACCGTCAAGACTTCGTTCAATAGTAAAGAAATCATTATTCAATTCTGTTTCTGTCCGCCATTCGCAGGCAACAGCTTTGTTTTCCAATGAAACCCGGAAAGCGGTCAGTTCTACCGGAAGTGCACTCATACAATTCACACAGGCAGCTCCACTGAAAGTTGTTGTATAGGTAATGATTTCATCTGCACGGTTTGCAGTTCCCGAAACCGTAATGGTTCCAGGGCCCACCAGAGTATAGCTGTCATTCAGTGTTGCGTTGGAACTTCCTGTTTGGAATCCTTTGCTTCCACCAAAGATGTCTACTTTGACTTTATCGCCGGAATCTCCACCTGAGGAACTGCATCCACTGGCTCTTGGTCGCATGGTTGCCGTAACAGTATAAGTACATCCGTTGGGTACGGCAATGTCTACAGACATGTTTTTTTATCCGCCTGTACAGTCTCCGCTTACAGAAGGAGAACAGTTGGGGCCGCCCAGACTTGTCAGGTTACAACCGGACAGACATCCGCAACCTGCTCCGGTGACCCCAAGTGTACCGGATGGGCATTGTGCAGATAAGTGAAATGTGAACGCAAAAGAAAGCAATGCAGCCAGCGTAAATTTTTGAAGGATAAGTGTAGTATGTTTCATTCTGATTTAGAAAAAGTAATAGTCCAAATGGAACGAAACAAAGGTATGGTAGTGGTTTATTGGTTTGTTTATGAGTGAGTTATGGTATGAATAAATTTTAAATTCAACTAAACTGATTTTGTTTAAAGCAGTTTAAAATGAATGTTATGAAAATAAGTAGGGGTGCGATTAATCACACCCCTACTTATTTTTTGTATGTTTTATTTATTACCCTCTTTTGTCGATAGTAACATAATCTCTTGTCACTTCTCCGGTATATACTTGTCTTGGACGACCGATCGGTTCACCGCCTTCAGCCATTTCTTTCCATTGTGCAATCCATCCCGGAAGGCGTCCCAATGCAAACATTACAGTAAACATCTCAGATGGAATTCCAAGGGCTTTGTAAATAATTCCCGAGTAGAAATCTACGTTCGGGTACAGGCTTCTTGATTTGAAGTATTCGTCTTCCAAAGCGTATTTCTCCAATTTCTTGGCAATATCCAATAACGGGTCATTGATTTTCAATTTCTCCAATACATCATCAGCAGCTTTCTTGATGATCGTAGCACGCGGATCGAAGTTTTTGTAAACACGGTGACCGAATCCCATCAAACGGAACGGATCGTCTTTGTCTTTTGCTTTCAATACCCATTTGTCTACATCACCTCCGTCGTTATGGATTTTCTCCAGCATTTCGATTACAGCCTGGTTAGCTCCACCGTGAAGCGGGCCCCAAAGAGCAGAAATACCTGCAGAAATAGATGCGTATAAGTTTGCCTGTGATGAACCTACGATACGTACTGTAGATGTAGAACAGTTTTGTTCGTGGTCAGCATGAAGGATCAATAATTTATTCAATGCGTCAACAACAACCGGATCCACTTTGTAATCTTCAGTCGGCATTGCAAACATCATGTATAAGAAGTTCTTTACGTAATCGTATTCATTCTTTGGGTACATGAAC
>CBFGPJ010000443.1:0-3370 GCA_965650615.1 uncultured Fluviicola sp.
GAATTATTCCCGAAATCATTGTAGCTTTACGGCACAAAAAACATTTCTTTTGAAACAACTTCCCATGATCAGCGAAGAAAAACACCATTCATGGCAGGTCAGGCACCGTAAAACTCAAAAAGACTTATGAAATACGTGGTACTTATTTTTTTGATGATGAATGGTCATTTATTTAGTCAGGTTGTGAATACAGGTATGACAGCGAATTATGACTCATTGGAAGTTGGAAAAATAAAGATCGGTGGCCTGATTGATGCTTATTATGGGTTCGATTTCAATTATCCTGAAACTTCAGACAGACCTTATTGTGTTTCATCATCCCGCCATAATGAGATCAATATCAACCTGGCTTACATCGAATTGCAATATATCAATAAGCGGGTGCGCGGGAGATTGATTCCAGGATTCGGAACGTACATCAACACCAACTATGCGAATGAAAAAGGCAGTCTGAAAAACCTGATTGAAGCAAATGTAGGAGTTCGTATTTCAAAGAAAAGAGATATCTGGGTTGATGCCGGAATTATGGGATCACCTTTCACCAATGAAACTGCTGTTTCCAAAGATCATCTCATGTACACCCGCTCATTTGCCCCGGAATACGTGCCCTATTATCTGACTGGGGTAAAAGTTAGCGCACCAATTGGAAAGAAAATAAAAGCATACGGATATATTCTGAATGGCTGGCAGGTAATAAGCGATGTTAATAACCCGCTTTCAGTAGGAACTCAGATTGAATACCGGCCTTCAAAGACGGTATTGATTAACTGGGACACTTACGTGGGTGACGAATCTTCCAAATTAACCCCGGAAAATCGTACACGCTATTTTACAGATGTTTATTTAATCTATAACTCCGCAAAGAAATTTTCAATGACCTCGTGTGCATACATTGGTGTACAAGACAAAAAAGATTCACTTGGCGTTAAATCCCAGGCCGTTTGGTGGCAAGCGAATGTGATAGCCGCTTACCAGTTTACAAAAGCTATTTCATTGGCAGGGCGGATCGAATATTATAATGACCTGAAATCCGTACATGTTATTCCGATTACCTCTGTAAAAGGATTTGATGCTTATAGTGCCGGATTGTGTTTGAATGTAAAAGTGGGAGATAATGCCTTGTTCCGTTTGGAAGGAAGATCGTTCTATTCAGACCGGAAAATGTTTATCTACAAAAACAAACAGGAAACGAATTGGAGTAATTTGTTGGTCACTAATTTAACTGTTTGGTTTTAGCAAGGCCCTTAAAGCGCTCCCACTTGAGTTAAATCTCCGATTCTCGCTTCTTCTCACGGATCAACAACTGGATAATTGTTGCAATGATCAATACCAATAAACACCCGATCACATTCAGCCACAGGAAGGAAATCACATCAATTGCATAAATCCCGATCACGATCAATTCGGTAATAATCGCTCCCCAGAAAACTGCTAAGCCACCGATCCGTTTCAGGTAGAATGCCACCAGGAATATTCCCAGGATCGTACCATAGAACAAGGATCCCAATACATTCACAGCTTCGATCAGGCTTCCCAGTTTACTTGCAAACATGGCAGTAGCAATAGCAAAGATTCCCCAACCGAAAGTAAACCAGCGTGAAGCTCTGTAGTAATGCAATTCACTCTTGTCTTTTACCCACATGCGTTTGTATAAGTCAATGACAGTTGTTGAAGCAAGTGAATTCAATGCTGCGGCGATACTTCCCCAGGCAGCCAGGAAGATCATGGCAATCAACAAGCCTATGAGTCCTTTGGGAAGGTTTTCCACAACGAAGTACAGGAAAATGTAATTGGTATCGTTGGTGTCCGCCGTGCTGTTGGCTTTTTTCATAACGGCCAAAGCGTCTTCACGTATAATCTTTGTTTGTGCTTCAATTTGCAATAAGTCTGTTTGTAAAGCCTTAATTTCCCCCTCATTCACACTACGTAGCTTTAGCGAAGAAGTGTTCTCATTCTCATTCTGTTCACGCAGTGCATTTGCCAGTTGGGTTGTCTGTTCCTCTCGAACGAAATTCAACGAATCGTGTGTTGCCTGTAAGGCCCGAAACTCGCTCCTGTATTCGGAAGCAAGTACTTTATCAACTTCTTTCTGGTTGAAGAAGATAGGCGATTGGAAGAACATATAAAACACGAAAACCAAACTTCCCACCAACAGGATCAGGAATTGCATGGGAACTTTTACTAACCCGTTCATCAGTAAGCCGGTACGACTTTCTTTGGTGTTCTTTGCTGTTAAATAACGCCCCACTTGCGACTGATCTGTTCCGAAATAGGAGAGAGCCAGGAAGAATCCACCGATCAGGCCGCTCCAGATATTGTATTTATCTTTCCACCATTCGGAATCCGTTACATCGATCTTTGTTTCAATGACATTCAGTTTTCCCATTTTACCCGCAACATGCAAAGCATCAGAGAAACTGACATTTTTCGGGAGCATTTGGACGACCAGGTAACCTGCCAAAAACATCCCGATAAACACAACGATTAATTGCTGCATTTGGGTGTAAGTTACTGCTTTCGTTCCTCCGGTTACGGTATAAATGATCAGGAATCCGCCCATCACCAGATTGGTATAATAGATATTCCATCCAAGCAGGGAAGCCAGGATAATGGATGGTGCATAAATACTGATCCCGGTTGAAAGGGCACGCTGCACCAAAAACAGGATCGAAGCAAGAGAGCGTGTTTTCAGATCGAAACGCTCTTCCAGGTATTCATAAGCCGTAAAGACTTTTAATTTGTGATAGATCGGAATAAAAGTCACGCACAAAACCACCATGGCCAACGGCAACCCGAAATAGTATTGCACGAAGCGCATCCCATCGGTGTAAGCCTGACCAGGGGCCGAAAGAAAAGTGATCGCACTGGCTTGGGTCCCCATGATGGAAAGCAGGATCAGGATCCAGCTCATGGAATTACTGCTTTTAAAATAACCGTCCAGGGTTTTTTCGCTTTTGCTTTTGTATAAGCCGTAACCGATGACAGCAAGCAGGGTAACAATCAGGACAATCCAGTCAATCAGGCTCATGAGAAATGTTTGGTGAAAAAGCAAAAAAAGACGATCAGGGCCACTAATGTTCCAATCACTCCGGCATACGCCCAATTCCAGTTTTTATGATCGTTTTCTTCACTCATTTTAAGTCGTTTTTAGTGTCAGTTCGAGTATCCCGCAAATGTCAGTTCGAGTTTTCGCCTTGTATTCTCGATACGGTCCTGAAGATCAGCCAAGCTTCTGTCAGGACCACTCGAACTGACAAGGCGAAAGTATCGAGAACTGACTCGTTCAATTTTCAAACTTTCCTCCGATTACTTCCAAGTTCTCTTTGTGAAATCGCGCTAACGCTTATTTCTTATCACTAGCTTTCGCTAG
>CBFGPJ010000444.1:0-3353 GCA_965650615.1 uncultured Fluviicola sp.
TAATTTTTCAGAAACAAAGAACTGGCAAAAGCAGTTACTTCATTTTGTTGGCGGGTCTAACGCATTACAACAGACCCAATTCCAGGGATACATGAATAATATGAAAAAGATCGTAGAAGATACGGTCTTTGCAGGAAATGTCACCAATTACTTTAAAACATCCAGTAATCCGCTTGATCCGAATGTGGTTACGACTGTGACTCAAAAAATAGAAGATGGAGTTTCTATTATGAACTTCTTTGGTCATGCAGCAGCTTCAAACAATGGTTTTGAGATTAATATTGATGAGCCGAGCAACTGGAATAATTTTGGAAAATACCCGATCGTAATCGGAAATTCCTGTTACAATGGAAATATTTTCAAAACCGGGAATTCCACTTCTGAAAATTTCGTCAATATCCCCAATGAAGGGGCAATTGCCTTTTTATCGACTATATCCGTTGGTTACGATGCCCCGCTTGCAATCTATTCAACAGAGCTCTACAAACAATTTTCCTATAAGAATTATGGTAAGACTTTCGGTTCTCAAATCAAAAGTACCATCAAGCAAATTTACGATCAGTACACCCCTACTATCACAGATGGAATTGTATTCTATGAGTCCGCATGTACGCAGATGACACTTCATGGGGATCCGATGATTAAAGTAAATTACAGTACAGATCCTGAAATTGATATCCAGGTTTCGGACCTGAGTCTAAGCCCCAATAACGTAAACTTATCGGTTGACAGTATTGAACTCTCTTTTACTATTCGCAATATCGGGAAATCGATCAAGAGCCCGGTTTATATTGAAATTCGAAGAAACTTCCCGGGCACAGCAATCGATTCTATGAAGACCCTGTTCTTGCCACGATTGAATTACGATACGCTTATCAAACGAAAATTCCCGCTCCAGGCGGCCATTAGCGGCGGAGTAAACACCTTCACCGTTTCAATTGATATTCCGAATGTTTATGGGGAACAATTTGAAGAAATTTCGAATAACACGGCAAGCGCCAGTTTCTTCCTGAACATTGATGGAATGTTACCGATCTGGCCGTATAATTATGCCGTCGTTCCTTATGACACGGTCACAGTAAAAGCGTCAACGATCAATCCGATTGCCGAAATGAGAACATACCGTTTCGAGTTGGATACAACCGACACCTATAACAGCCCTCAACTAAGACGCTTCTCCGTAACCGGTTTGGGTGGAGTGAAATCTGTTCAACCAGACGAATGGTTATCCGCTTTTGGATCACCATTCCCACTTACCTGTACAGATAGTACGGTTTATTTTTGGCGAGTTGCGGCTGACAGCATAACCCCGAACTGGTCTGAATTCTCTTTCCAGTACATTCCTGGAAAACGCGGCTGGGGGCAAGATCATTTCTTCCAGTTTAAGAATAATAGCTTTTCAAATCTAGACTATGACAGACCTTCAAGAAAACGTCTGTTTAATTTGAATGATATTCATACTATAGGAATTCTTAACATGAAATACACGACAGTTGAAGATTCCTGGTATATTGCCTGGAATATTGATGGAGAAAATATGGATTATGCTACTTGTGGAACAAATCCATATATCTATGTTGGTGTAGTTGACGGAACAACCCTGGAAGCGTGGAAAACGCATTGCCCAGGGTGTGGAAGTAGTAATAATGATCCATCCATGAATTTTGGCAACCTGAATAATTTAGGAATTAACGGAGGACAAGGATGCAGAGATCGGTATGAATATTATTTCACATTTGATCAAACGGATCCCACTTCCATGGCAAATTTCCAAAACATGATTGAAAATGGCATTCCAGATAGTAATTATGTGGTCATTTACACACCTTTCACCACTTATTTTGACTCAATTGCAGCATACAGTCCTGCAATTTTTACTATGTTCCAAAACTTAGGTTTTCCCTCCTTAAATGCAAGTCAACCAAATGACCCATTTGCTCTATTCTTTAGGAAGGGAACAACTGCGATGAACCAGTTAAAATTGTGGACTGATAATCAAACAACAGGAGTACCAGATGGAGTGCCTAAAATCGTGCTTCAGGCAAATGTGTTAAAACCTGCGTACATCGGTATCGAGAAAACACCACAAATTGGTCCTGCCTTCCAATGGGAAACGTTATACTGGCGAAGAGATTCTCTGGAATCCCCATCAACAGACAGCGTGCGGATCCTCATAGAAAAATATGACATCACCAATAATTTGGCTGGTACCATTGATACAATGTTTACTCCATTGGATTCTATTATTAACTTGAATAACCTGGTAAATGCAAGTTCTTATCCAAGGATAAAAATCGGGATCTATAATTCAGACAAAACAAATTTAACACCGGCCCAAATTGATCGGATCCATGTGCTTTATCAACCGGTTCCTGAAGCTGCAATTGACGGATCATCCGGATATTACGCTTCCGTTAGCGGAGACACGCTTTACGAAGGGCAGGATTTCAGCTTTGCAGTAGATATTGTCAATGTAAGTGAGTTTGATATGGACTCTTTACTGGTAGATTACTGGCTGGAAGACCAACAGCACATTAAACACGTGATTCCTTATCCAAGACAGGATTCCTTACGTGTCCACCAGGTATTGCGAGACACCATCCAGTTTAATTCGATTGCAAAACCTGGTTACAATATTCTATGGATGGAAATAAATCCGTATGTAAACGGTTCTCTTGTCCAAACCGATCAATTGGAACAATACCATTATAATAACATTCTGCAACTTCCTGTTTTCGTAGTGGAAGACACTAAGAACCCCATCCTGGATGTCACGTTTAACGGACAACATATCCTGAATGGAGATATCATTGATCCAACAAGCGAAATTCTGATCACACTAAAAGATGACAATCCGTATTTGGTTATGGACAACATCAGTGACACCACACTTTTCGGGATATATTTGACCGGACCTGATGGAGTTCAAAAACGCATTCCATTTATTGATGGAAATGGGAATACGATCATGCAATGGTATCCTGCAAACGGGCAAAATCTGAAATTTAAGATCGTTTATCCGAAGGAATTCCTGCAAGACGGAATTTACCAGCTTTTTGTTCAGGGTACCGATCGTTCAGGAAATATTTCAGGAGATTATGAGTACAAAGTAAGCTTTGAAGTAATCCGTGAATCGTCGATTACACAAATGATGAATTATCCGAACCCGTTTTCTACGAGCACTCGCTTTGTGTTTACATTAACCGGAACAGAAGTTCCTGATGACATCATTATCCGTATCATGACGGTTTCGGGACGCGTAATCCGGGAAATTACCGAAGACGAATTGGGATTGATCCGCATCGGACGAAATATTTCGGAATATGCCTGGGATGGGAAAGACGAATTCGGAG
>CBFGPJ010000445.1:0-3341 GCA_965650615.1 uncultured Fluviicola sp.
TATGAAAAGAAAAGTACTACTCTCCGGCGTATTTTTTCTAAGTGTATCGCTATGCTCTGTTGGGTTTTCGCAAACTACAAAGCAGCAGAAAGGTACCTGGAAAATGATTACGGAAAACGAGATCGCTGAAAGTGGAACTCGTTACATCAAACCAACCAGGTTTTTAACTGTTCGTTTGGACGTAGCTGCAATGAAACAGCAGCTTGCAGGTGTAAAACGTATCACAGATGCATCTTATGTTCCGGTGTTTATTACGATCCCTCGTCCTGACGGAACGTTCGGAACTTACCAGGTCCATGAAAATGAAACCATGTCAGAAGGCCTGGCGGCTCAGTTTCCGGAAATTCGTTCTTACGATGGTATAGCAATGGATAATTCAGGAGAAGTTGTCAAATTTGACTTAACACCTCAAGGTTTCCATGCGATGACTTTGGTACCGGGAAAACCAACATTGTTTATCGACCCGTATTCATTCGGAGGAGGTGATATTGAAAATTATTTGGTTTATTCCAGAACAGATTTCACTGCAGACAAAACTTTTGCATGTCATCTGGAAGAAATACTTCCGACTGAAATCAAAGGTTCGAATGACAATATTGTGAAAAGCTTTGGTAACTGTACAAAACGTACTTACCGGTTAGCTCTGGCTGCAACAGGAGAATACACGGTTTTTCACGGCGGAACTGTTGCATTGGCCCAAGCGGCGCAAGTGACAACAATGAACCGTGTGAATGGCGTTTACATGCGCGATCTGGCTGTCACTATGACCATTATCGCGAACAACAATTTGCTGATCTATACCAATGGAGGTACAGATCCCTATTCAAATGGAAATGCCGGTACAATGCTCGGACAGAACCAAACCAATGTGACCAATGTGATCGGAGGTGCCAATTATGACATCGGCCATGTTTTCGGCACGAACTCCGGAGGAGTTGCTATGTTGGGATCTGTGTGTAATTCATCCCTTAAGGCACAGGGAGTTACGGGTTCAGGAGCTCCTGTAGGAGATCCGTTCGATATTGATTATGTTGCTCATGAAATGGGTCACCAATTTTCAGGAAATCACACGTTTAGAGGAAATACCGGTTCTTGTAACGGAAATGGGAATGGACCTACTGCAATGGAACCTGGATCAGGAAGTTCAATCATGGCATATGCAGGAATTTGTTCTCCTCAAAACGTTCAGCCAAATTCGGATGATCACTTCCATGGAGTAAATATGAATGAAATGCATGTTTTCCTTGGAGCTGCCGGGAATGGATGTGCTGTTTCGACAGCAATTCCAAGTCAGACAGCACCAACTATTACAGGTACTGTAGGGAATGTAACAATCCCGGCGAGCACTCCGTTTGCATTGACAGCAACAGCAACAGACCCGGACGGGGATGTGCTTTCATATTGCTGGGAGCAAATGGATAACCAAAATTCTACTCAGCCACCGGTTGGAACTTCTACGAACGGGCCTAACTTCCGGTCCAGAACTCCTTCTGCAAGCGGAACGCGTTATTTCCCTTCGATTGCAAGCTTAATGGCAGGTGGACCATTCACCTGGGAAGTACTTCCAACTGTAAGCAGAACCATGAACTTCCGTTGTACAGTTAGAGACAATGAAGCAAATGGAGGATGTAATGATCATGAAGATATTACTATTACAACAACTTCTACAGCCGGACCGTTCATTGTGAATTATCCGACTGCGACAGGTATTTCATGGCCTGGTAACTCTACTCAAACAGTAACCTGGTCGGTTGCAAATACGGATGTTGCACCGGTAGCTTGTGCGAACGTCGATGTGTGGATCTCTACTGATGGCGGTGCTACTTTTAGTGTCATCGCGAACAATGTTCCAAACGACGGATCACAGATGATTACCGTACCGAATACGGCTACTACTACTGCAATTGTTATGGTAATGTGCGAGAATGGAACATTCTTCGATGTTTCGAATAACGTGTTTACTATTACAGCAGCAACAAACGATTATACTTTGAACTTGCAAAACGCAACGGTATCGGCTTGTCAGGGAACCGACGCGGTGTTTACAGTAGAGGTCGGTCAAATTGGGTCATACACAGATCCGGTGACTTTATCCGCAACAGGTAATCCGGCTGGAACAACAGTAACATTTACTCCGAATCCGGCAACTCCGGGAACAAACGCAACAATGACTATTTCGAATACAGCGGGTGCAACGCCTGGTACTTATAACTTAACGGTAAACGGAGCTTCTACTTCAGGACCTCACTTTACAAACGGAACTGTTTTGATTTCTACATCAGGTGTGGTTGCTTCAACTTTGACAAGTCCGGCGAATGGTGCAACCAGCGTTCCGGTAAGTCCGAATATGACCTGGACAAATCCGGGTGTAGGGGTACAGTACAATATTACAATTGCAACGGATGCAACATTTACAACCGTTGTTGAAAGTGCAACAGCTTTGACAGGAACTACGTATACAGCTACATTGTTAAGTCCGGCAACAACTTATTACTGGAAAATCGAAACACTGAATTCATGTTCTCCGGCAGTTGCATCTGCAACATTCTCTTTTACAACTGCTTCTTGTATGACCTTCAATTCAACGAATATTCCGGTTACAATCCCGGATGATCAGGTAACAACAGTAACTTCTACTTTAACAATTCCTACAGGAGGAACAATCAATGACCTGAATGTGGTGAACCTGGCAGGAACACACACATGGGTCAATGATTTGGCCATAACACTGACAAGCCCGGGGGGTACAACAGTGACACTTTGGGAAGATATCTGTGATGATGAAGACAACTTCGATGTGAATTTTGATGATGAGGCCGCTGCAGGTGCACTTCCTTGTCCTCCGGTAGGTGGCGGAATTTACCAGTCACAGGATTTATTGAGTGCCTTCGACGGTGAGAATATGAGTGGTACCTGGACCTTATCGGTTTCAGATGTATTTAACGAAGATGGTGGTGCTTTGAGCTCATGGGGTCTGGAAATTTGTTATACTCCGGCAGCACCTTGTACACCGCCAACAGCAGCAACAATCGGTGGAACTACCGCTCTTTGTCCGGGTGGGTCAACAACGTTATCTGTAACAGCAGGAACATTGAACGACGCAACAGATTGGCAATGGTATTCCGGATCTTGTGGCGGAACAGCTATAGGTTCGGGAACTTCAATCAACGTTTCGGCGGCAGGAACTTACTTCGTAAGAGGAGAAGGTGGCTGTGTAACCGGTGGAACATGTACTTCCGTGACAGTGACTCAAACAACTTTGAACCTGAATACGACTGTTGCAGGTACAACAATTTCCTCTTCCCAGGGAACTGCAACTTATCAATGGATCAATTGTACAA
>CBFGPJ010000446.1:0-3333 GCA_965650615.1 uncultured Fluviicola sp.
AAATGGGATTTTTTTTCGAGAATTAACTTTTAGTAAATTGATTTAGCAACACACTTCACCCTAATTTAACATTCCATTCATCCAGAAAATCAGCTACAAAAGCTGCCATAATCTGATGTCTTTCCGTACCGATCTCCTGAGCAGTTTTGGTTCTAAGACGGTCTTTGATCAATAATAATTTCTCATAAAAATGATTCAGTGTGTGTGACTTATCAGAAGAATACGCATCAAAGTCGGAATGCAGTGAAGGTCCCAGGTTCGGTTCATAAAAAGAGCGGCCATTTTTACCCCCATAATGAAACGCACGGGCAATCCCGATCGCCCCGATTGCATCCAGTCGATCTGCATCTCTTACGATATCCAATTCAATGCTATCCACTTCATCTTCTACTCCCGCACCTTTAAAAGAAACCTTGTCTACAATCCCGCAAACCCGGTCAATCAACTGTTCCTCGGCATTTAATTTGCTCAGGATTTCCCTGGAAACCCTTCCACAATCATTTTTTATGCCTCCATTCAGTTTATGATCGGAAATATCGTGAAGCAAAGCAGCTAATTGAACCACTAATAAATCTCCTCCTTCCTGACTCTGGATATATTCAGCAAGTTTCAGTACCCGCTCAATGTGATACCAATCGTGATCGGCGCTTTCCATTTTGAATTTTTGTTCAACGATGTATTTAACTTCTTCAAACAGATTTGTATTACTTTTCATGATATTATGCTTGCATAAATACTTTAAACGTCTTAAATTGCAAATAAAGTTTAAAATCTCACTTATGAAAAAAATAATTTTACCCGTATTGGCAGTAATGACACTTGGTACAGTATCTGCACAATTTAACCTTGGAGTTTCGGTTGGTTATGGCCTTGGATCACCGGGACATGTTTTGGGATCCGAGGATCGATATGATACAAACGGAGACCTGACTAATTCAAAAGCTATTTATGGAACTCTGGGGAATGGACTTCAGGCAAACCTGGCACCAGGCTACATGTTTGGAGAGCATTTCGGGATTGAGTTGGGATTAAACGGTTTCTTCGGTTCTGAAACAACTATAGGGAAGATAGAAACTCCGAGCGGTGACGAAACACATACACAGAAATCCAACCAGTTCCGTATTGTACCTGCTCTCTACATCAAATCGGGTGGAGAAAAGATTTCTGTTTATGCACGTACGGGATTAATTTTGCCATTAATGGGATCTGTTAAATCTGAAATTAACGATGCTACAACTCCCGGAATGACTACCCACGTGGAACTTACAACTACCGGAAAAGTAGCTTTGGGATATACCGGAGCATTCGGACTAAACGTTCATTTCGGGCAGAAATTCGGGTTCTTTGCTGAAGTAGGTGCCAACAGTATCCGTGTAAAATCAAAAACAACAACAATGGATGCATACACTGTGAACGGTGCAGACATGCTTGGAATGGTTTCTACTTATGGTAAAGAAACCAATTATGTAGACGAATTAGACGGTTCTTCCAACAATTTTTCGACAAATCCTACGGGATCCAGTTTAGATGAAGCGAAAGACGATCTTCGTCAGGTTGCAAACTTCAGCAATTTCTTCATTCAGGTTGGTGTCAAGTTAACTTTTGGAGAATAGTCGTTACAGATTCTTAAATAATTATTGGTTAAGGGGAATGATAGAAATATCGTTCCCTTTTTTATTTGCAGATTATGAAGCTTTTACTATCTTTGCACCCTGTTTATTCGCTAAACAGAAGTTAATATTCATTTTAATCGAGGTTTCGTACCTCAAACAATTAACATTATGGCAACACGTATTCGTTTGCAAAGACACGGTAAAAAAGGAAAAGCAATTTTCCACGTAGTAGTAGCTGATTCTCGCGCTAAGCGTGATGGTAAGTTCATCGAGAAATTGGGAGTTTACAATCCGAACACAAACCCGGCAACAATTGACATCAATTTTGAATCAACTTTGAAATGGGTTGGTACAGGAGCTGAAATGTCTGATACTGCGCGCGCAATTCTTTCTTACAAAGGAGTATTGTACAAAAATCACCTATTGAAAGGTGTAACAAAAGGAGCTTTAACTGCTGAGCAGGTAGAAACTAAGTTTGCTGCTTGGGAAGCTGAAAAAGCTGCTAAGATCCAAGGTAAAATTGAAGGTCTTGGAAAAGATGCTGTAGCTGATAAAGCTGCACGTTTGAAAGCTGAAGCTGAAGCAAATGAGGCTAAAGCAAAAGCAATTGAAGCTAAAAACACGCCTGTTGAAGAAGCTCCTGCAGTTGAATCTGCCGCGGCAGATACTGAAGAAGCAGAAGCTACTGAAGCTGCTGCTGAAGAGACAACAGAAGCTCCTGCAGAGGATGCTCCTGCTGCTGAAGAAGGAGAAGCTGAGGCTTAATTCATTTAAAGTTGATTCATGCAACATTCTGATTGCTTTCAACTTGGTTATATTGCGAAACTTCACGGATACAAAGGTGAAGTTTCGCTTTTTTTAGACGTAACCAATCCGGAAGATTACAAAACGCTGGATGCTTTTTTCATCGACATTAACGGTCAGTTAACCCCTTTCTTTGTTCAGTCATTTCAGCTGAAACACAAAGGTTTCGCTGCTGTAAAACTGGAAGGTGTCGATTCTGAAAATGATGCAAAAGTCATTCTGCGCAAAAACTGTTATCTTCCTCTATCGATCCTCCCGGAATTAGACGACAAACATTTCTATGATCACGAGATCATTGGTTTCAAACTAATCGATACCCGTTACGGAGAAACCGGAATTATCGAACAGGTTGTCGATAATAGTGTCAATCCGTTAATTGTTGTAATGAACGGTGAAAAAGAAATTTTGATCCCATTCATTGATGGATTGGTCCAAAAAGTAGATCGAAAATCAAAAACACTTCTCGTAACTTCCCCTGAAGGACTGATTGAAATGTACATGGGGGAACAATGAGCATTTTCAGGTTCAAACATTTCCAGGTTCATCAAGATCATGCAGCATTAAAGGTAGGTACCGATTCGATGGTACTTGGCTCTCTTTGCCATTGGGACAATCCCAAACGTTTATTGGATATTGGAACCGGAACCGGTGTTTTGGCCCTGATGTGTGCTCAGCGTTTCAATTTTAAGGAAATCATCGGATTGGAAATTTCAGAGCAGACATTGATTGACGCTGAGATCAACGCAAAAGCGAACCCGTTTTCTGCTGAAATGACGATTGTAAATCAGGCCGTTCAGAAATATCATCCTGTAGAAAAGTTCGACGCCATTATCAGCAATCCGCCTTTTTTCGAAAACAGTCAGAAAAACCCGAACGAGCATAAATCACTCGCAAGGCACACAGAAAATCTTTCCTT
>CBFGPJ010000447.1:0-3329 GCA_965650615.1 uncultured Fluviicola sp.
TTTGTTTTCCAGTTCCATGACAAAGTAGGGAGGATTATCAGTAGCTTCCGGATCGTTCTGCCTGGTTAAAAAGCGGTCAAATTCATCCACCTCTTCCAGTGTAAAATACTTCGGGACATTCGTAAGGAAAATCTCCATGCAGGAATCCTTGTCGGAATTGCGGTATGCTCGAATGTTTGCTATTTCCTGATTCATCATTGAAAATTCGGATCTATAAATATAATCCTTTCCTGTTCATAATTTCAAAACACAAGTAAGTGCCACCTGCGGGAGACTTTGTATATTTGTTCCTCATTAGAATTCAGATATGAAAGTAAACCCCGCATATAACACGAAAGAAAGCTTACTGGAATTATATAACAAACCATTGTTGGAATTGGTTTTCGAAGCAGCAACAATACACCGTCAATACCACAACCCGAGAGAAGTTCAAATGTCTTCCTTGTTGAGTATCAAAACCGGTGGTTGTCCGGAAGATTGTGGATATTGTCCGCAGGCTGCACGTTATCATACAAATGTGGAAGCTCATAAATTGATGACTGTTGAATCGGTGATCGAACAGGCGAAAAATGCCCAGGCAAACGGTTCGTCCCGCCTGTGTATGGGAGCAGCATGGAGAGAAGTACGAGATAACAAAGATTTTGACAACGTAATCGAAATGGTTGCTGCAGTAAACGACCTGGGAATGGAAGTTTGTGCAACACTTGGGATGATGAACGAAGACCAGGCAAAACGCTTGAAAAATGCCGGATTGTTTGCATATAACCACAACCTGGATTCATCCAAGGAGTTCTACGGGGATGTGATTTCTACGCGTGAGTACGAAGATCGTCTGAACACAATTGATAACGCAAAAAAAGCCGGTTTGACAGTTTGTTCCGGTGGAATCATCGGAATGGGTGAAGCTGTTGAAGACCGGGTTGGTTTGTTATTGAGCTATATGGAAATGGAAAATCCACCGGAGTCTATTCCGATCAATGCATTGGTTGCAGTGGAGGGAACGCCATTGGAAGACCAGAAACCGATTGAACAATGGGAAATGATCCGCATGGTTGCTACAACGCGTATTGCATTCCCTGAAGCGGTTGTACGTTTGTCGGCGGGAAGAACAAAAATGAATATGGAAGGTCAGGCATTGTGTTTCATGGCCGGAGCAGGATCCATTTTCGCAGGAGATAAATTATTGACTACTCCGAATCCGGAGTTCAATGAAGATAAAGAAATGTTCGAAATTTTGGGATTGGTCCCGAAAGAAGCATTCGCTGATGGAGAACAACCGGTTTCCAAGCCAGATCCGATTATCGAAGCTAGAAAGGAAAAAGAAGCTCAAAGAGCGAAAGAACTGGCAGAAGCTAAAATTGCATCTGCAGGATTCGTTCCAAGAAAAGTAACTGTTTCTTAAACCGGAAGTTTGAAGTTTCAACGCAATTTACAAGATAGAATAGAGAAGGGGAGTTTACGCTCCCTTTTGTCGTTTGATAATCATTCTGATTTTTGGTCGAATGATTATTTGGGACTCGGGCAGGCTGCACATACGATTGAAATGCGCGGAAGTACCGGGTCGCGTTTAATTTCCGGGAATTCGAAAGTGGTAGAAGAGGTTGAAAGTAAAATCGCCGATCATTTTCAATCGGAAGCGGCCTTGATCTTTAACTCGGGTTATGATGCAAATCTGGGCTTATTCTCATCACTTCCTCAAAAAGGAGATACCATCATTTACGATGAACTGGTTCACGCATCCGTCCGGGATGGGATTCGCCTGAGCTTCGCCAATTCGTTTTCTTTCCGGCACAATGATCTTGCTGATCTGAAAAAGAAAATACAAAAAGCAGATCGCATGTCGCCAATAGCTTCAGCGATGGCACAAGGAACCGTTTTTGTAGCGGTGGAATCACTTTACAGTATGGATGGCGATATGGCTCCCCTGGTTGAAATGAGCCGTTTATGTAAGGAGTCCGGAGCATTATTGATTGTGGACGAAGCACATTCCGGTGGTGTTTTTGGAAACGAAGGCAGAGGACTCTGTGAGGAAAACGAGATACTGGATTCCGTTTTTATTCGCCTGTTTACTTTCGGAAAAGCATATGGAGCGCACGGAGCCGTTGTTTGTTGTTCAGAGGAAGTGAGGCAATACCTGATCAATTTTGCCCGTTCATTTATTTATACCACTGCACTTCCTGAAGCAATGTATGTACACATTCTGAACCAGGTTGAACGAAGTAAGGCAACTGCCATGCGAGAGCAATTGCAGGAAAATATTGCACGTTTTTCCCAGTCCGTTCAGTCGACTTTGAGTTCTGTAAATTCCCCGATCCAGATAATTGAGTTCCCTGATTTGGAAGCGTGTAAAAGAAAGGCGGAACAACTTCAGCGAGCAGGATTCGCTGTGAAAGCGATCTTACCGCCAACGGTTCCGGCAGGTTCCCAGCGCTTACGCATTTGCATGCATGCATTCAATACCAAAGAGGAAATTGATCAATTGATAGCATTGTTGGATTAACCACGAAGGACACAAGGTGCACGAAGATTTATTTCATGCAGAGGATTATTTGATAATAAAGACTTCGCAAGTTCAGTCATTGGAATTTAACCACATAGAAACAACGCTTACGCTAATCGCATGTCGCCAGGAGCTCTTCGCCTTCGTGAAGCCACTTCGGCAGAGCAAGGTTAGCGATGACACAAGCTCCAGCAAAGGCGCATAGAGCATATAGCCCATTATTCAATCACATAATTATATCCAAACTACGTGACCTATATTCCTATGTGGTTCAAAATAGTACATCTGTATTTTTCTTGAATTTTTTTGAAATAAAATTTGGAAACTTAACAGTGTTAAGTATATTTGTACCATTCAATATTCAAAATGGGAATAAACGAACGTAAGGAACGGGAAAAAGAATTGTTGCAAAAAAGCATTCTCACAGCTGCCCGTGAGGTTTTTTTGGAAAAAGGTTTTGACCAGACTTCCATTCGTTCCATAGCTCAACGCATTGAATACAGTCCCACAACTATTTATTTGTATTACAAGGATAAAGACGCAATCCTTTTTGCGCTTCATACCGAAGGTTTTCAATTACTGGGAAGCAAAATGGAGGTGCTCAGCCTGGTCGAAAATCCGTTTGAACGTATCAAGGCAATGGGACGGGTCTATATCCAGTTCGCAATGGAGCATCCGGATTATTACGATTTGATGTTCGTGCAGAAATCACCTATGAACAAATTGGATGAAGAACATGATGAGGTTTGGAAAGAAGGACAAGCAACATTCGATGGATTAAAGTTCTCCGTTCAGCAATGCATAGATCAGGGCTATCTTCCTTTCAATG
>CBFGPJ010000448.1:0-3328 GCA_965650615.1 uncultured Fluviicola sp.
CGCTGCTTTGGAAGTAATTTCATATCCTTCCGAACGCACATAACCTGCAATCCATTCGGTGAGGTTGTAATCTTTTACTTTTTCGGATTTGAAATTCACACCGACATTCGCGATCTCTTTGGTAAACTTGCGTTTTCCATCCAGTGCTTTGTATTTATGACACAAAACGAGAATATTACTTTCCACCAGATTCGGAAGTAATTTCTCCAGTTCATAAATATCCTTCATGTCTTGTGCTTCGCGAACGATAACCACTTTGCGCGTTCCCATAAAGGGAAAACTGCGGGCTTCGCTCATCAATGTCAGTGCATCGATGTCACGGCCATAATAAACTGCCAGATTGAAATCTTTTTCAGATTCATCTACTGCATTTTCACTAATTGCATCAGAAAGCAGGTCTATGAAATAGGGCTCTTCACCATGCAACACGTATAATGGCTTGAACTCACCATTTTTAATGTCTTTGAGAAGCACTTTGTAATCCATATTCAAAATTACGAAATGAATTGCGAATTACGAGTTGCGGATTCTGAATAATTTACACGAATAAAATCCTCCCCCTTGATCCCCCTCCGAAGGGGGAAACCGAATATTCCTCTTCATTCGTAATTCGGAATTCGTAATTTTGCAATATGTCTTATCCTTCGTTGAATTTACCTTCTGCACAATTGAAGCTTTCGAAAGAGAAGGACGAATTTTTCGTTTGGTGTATTATCCGCAGGAAAAAATTATTGCTCACTCCCGAAGAATGGGTACGACAGCATGTAATCCATTACCTCATCGATCATAAAAACACACCGATTGAGCGGATCAATAGCGAACATTTACTGAAGATCAACGGCCAAAACAGACGCTGTGATGTGGTTGTGATCGATTCTTTCGGAAATCCGCGATTGATCGTGGAATGTAAAGCTTCCGAAATTAACCTGGATGAGAAGGTTTTCCTGCAAACAAGCAATTACATTCAAAAAAGCAAGGCTGCTTATTTCTGGATGACAAACGGATTGAACCACGTGATGGTGGAATGTGCGAATCCGGATGTTTATTTGGAGGAGTTACCGGATTTGTAATTGAAAAACACTTGCGCTAAAGCTTCAGCGTAGGCGCATGTAAAATTGATAATTGAAAAGTTAGAGAATTGTTTTCAAGGAAGGAAAGCGTTTTTCTTAGCGCTGATTCCTCTTTTCAATTCTCCATTATCAATTTTCAATTAACTACGCGTGTTTTGCTTCGAGCTTGAATTCGCTGGTTGTATGGAATGTCAAATCCGGGTAGTCTTTTTCAGCCATTTGAAGCAGGAAGGATGTTTCTGCCAGGAAAACCAAATTATCGTCTTTGTCTTTCGCCAAATACTGTGATTTTGCGCGCATGAAATCTTTCAACTGGGCATCATTATCGGTTGTAATCCAACATGCTTTGTGGTAATTCTTAGGAACAAAACGACATTTCGCACCGTATTCATGCTCTAAACGGTAAGCAATTACTTCAAACTGAAGTTGCCCTACCGTACCGATGATCTTCCTGTTTCCGGGTTGCTGAATAAACAACTGTGCAACTCCTTCGTCCATTAACTGGGAAACTCCTTTTTCCAATTGTTTGGATTTCATCGGATCCAGATTTTCCAATTCCTGGAACAATTCCGGGGAGAAGCTTGGAATTCCTTTAAACATAAAGCTTTCACCTTCATTCAAAGTATCTCCGATTTTGAAATTCCCAGTGTCGTACAAACCGATTACATCACCAGGGAATGCTTCGTCAATGACGCTTTTGTCCTGGGCCATGAAGGATGTCGGGTTCGGGAATTTGAATTTCTTGTCCAAACGAACGTGATTGTAAAATGTATTCCGTTCAAATTTCCCGGAAACAATTCGTAGAAACGCGATGCGATCACGGTGTTTCGGATCCAGGTTCGCGTGAATCTTAAACACGAATCCGGAGAATTTTTTATCGGCCGGCTCAACACGTTTCAGATCAGTGTCTCTTCCTCTCGGAGAAGGAGAAATGCGCACAAATGTGTCGAGTAATTCTTTTACACCAAAATTATTTACCGCCGACCCGAAAAATACCGGTGCAACGTCTCCTGAAAGATAGGAATCACGATCAAAAGCATCGTAAACCCCTTCTACCATTTCCAATTCTTCTCTTAATTCTGCTGCAGGTTTCTCGCCTACCAATTCATCCAACTCAGTGGAATTAATATCTGAAAGTGAAACGATATCGGTAGAGATTTTGGTTTTATTCGCAGCGAATAAATTGATATTCTTATCGTAAATATTGTAAACTCCTTTGAAACGGTCTCCCATTCCGATCGGCCAGGCCAAAGGGCGAACTTTAATGTCTAATGAGGATTCCAATTCGTCCAATAGCTCGAACGGATCTTTTCCCTCGCGGTCCATTTTATTGATGAAGATGATCACAGGCGTTTTACGCATACGACAAACTTCCATCAAGCGTTTGGTTTGTTCCTCAACCCCGTTTGCACAGTCGATCACCAGGATAACACTGTCAACAGCAGTAAGTGTTCTGTAGGTATCTTCCGCGAAATCCTTGTGACCGGGAGTATCGAGAATATTGATCTGCTTCCCTGAATATTGAAAAGCCATTACGGAAGTTGCAACCGAGATTCCACGTTGTTTTTCAATCTCCATGAAATCGGAAGTAGCAGTCTTCTTAATCTTATTGTTCTTTACAGCTCCGGCAGATTGAATTGCACCACCAAAAAGTAATAACTTTTCAGTCAGGGTAGTTTTACCTGCATCGGGATGCGAGATAATTCCAAAGGTTCTGCGCTTTTCAATTTCTACGTCGTTGCTCATGATTGCTGTTTTATTGGGCGCAAAGGTACTTCATTAATTCCGAATTATGAATTGCGAATGCCGAATTGGAGGTGCTGATTCTCATTTTTCAAGTGAAAAAACGTTTCTTATTAATTGTTAATTAAAATATTTAACTAATTGAAAATCAATATACAAACACTAATTCTGTTCGTATCTTTGGGAACAGCCGAATTTGGGAACTCCCGTTCCGATAATTATCAGAAATGGAATTATTTAAACTGGTAAGACAGGATGATTTCGTGGGTTGCATTATTATTAATTGCACTACTCATATGGGTATTGATCCCAAATTCATAGGTGTATCCTAAACGGAATTTCCCGACAATGTCATAACCGATCATTGGTCCCATTTCAAACCCTTTCCCACCGATAGGATTTAGTACTGTTGTTCCAAACCAAAGATTTTTGTACCCTGCAATCAATGCAACAGTGGAAAATGATTTCAGAAAATCTGTTCCTATCTGAACCCGTGGAGTCAGTTTCCAGCTTTC
>CBFGPJ010000449.1:0-3325 GCA_965650615.1 uncultured Fluviicola sp.
CGGTGTGATCTCCAAAAACATAGTGTCTCTTGCAGTCGGACAAAATCCGGTAGTAGACAGGATAATCCGGATCGGGCTGATCAAAGTATCCAAAGGGCTTGGAATATAGGTATTCGGGACAGAATTCAAGCCATTCTGGAAGGAACCGTATCCATTACTCGACCAGGAACCAGTTACAGCACCACCTCCCACGTTTCCGTTCAAAGTATAACTTACGTTCGCACAAACCGTATCATTTGGTCCTGCCTGGGAAAATGCCGTTGCATAAAAATCCGTGTTATAAGCATATGAAGCACCTGAATTCACACCACCACCTGTGATTGTCGCCATGGTGAAAATATCAGCCGAATTCACAATCATATTATGGCTGTTTGACGGAACATCTGTCGTGCTGAAGAAAATTCGTGCTGTTTTATATTGTCCGCTTGTCCCGGGAACTGTCTGGAACATTCCTGCCGTAATCAGGCTGGAGCTTCCATTCAATAAAAAGCTCCCTTCAAATCCGGTTCTGGTTACCAAAACAACTCCTAAAGAATCTGAACCAGAACGGGAAAATGCGGTCGTGTTATTCCCTTTACAATTCAAGCTTGGAACAACAGCCGCACTCAATTCACATCCAAACCCTGAAACGTGGTAAACATAAACAGGTTTACTTGCTTTGATATATAAAATCTCATCCGCCATTGGAATTTCCAGTGTTTCAGAAGAATTGATCAACGTTGTAGTCGTACTTGCACCGGTTACTTCAATGGTAGAAGCGTTCTGAGTTGCCAATACGTAAATGCGGTCATTCGTTGAAGTTCCTTTATAAATCGAATAATCCGTTCCGATAGACGGAGTCGGGATTAACTGATCACCAATCATATCCGAGCAAGCCGATTGGACAAGCTGACCGTCAAACAACGTAAGGGCAATGGGTTTATCTGAGGAAACGATTGATCCTGCAAGGCTTGTAGCCGCTGATACGTTGACATCCCGCGCACTGTAAGTTTGTCCCGCGTTCAGAACAACTGAAAAAGTTGCGTTTGCCAAATGTCCCGTAATATCTGTTCTCGGAGTAATTAACACGGTAGTATTGTTCATTGTAGCTACAATCTCAATTCCCGAATAAGTTGCCGGAGTTGTTACTGCATTGGCCCAAAACTTCTGAAAGGGTGTATAGAAATTCGTCCCGAGAGCTTTTCCACCTTTCAAACTGAAACTTTCTTTGTTGTTTGGAGCAATCACTTCGTAAGCCGCGTTGATCAATCCTGTAGAACTGATTTTGAGCCCATTATTCGAGGCTGCATTTGCGACCGGGCTTTCAATTTGAGCAATGACTGAACTCAAATCCATACTATCACTTGAAAATGCAGGCATCGTTAAGGTCATGGGAACAAAAGCCCCATTTGCAGGCTGTGTGACGGTAATTGTTGTCGCCTGATCATACGATTGAAAACGCAATTTAACAGGAACCTGTCCAACTCCTGAAGAAACATCCGGAGCTGCAAACCAGAAAACGGTATCTCTCTGTGCGTGAGAACTTATAGCAGTAGTTAGAAAAACCGCGAATAGGAAAAGTTGTATAAATCTAAACATAGTAGAGCTATCTCAGTTTTTGAGCTCGCAAAGATAGTTGATACCCTATGAATTTTAACTAAAATTAAAAAAGTCAAACAGGCTATTTACACAGCCAAAACCGGACTTTAAAAATAAAAATCAGTTAGTTACGAATTTAACAGCTTTTTAAAATCGTCGAAATAAAACAACTATTTAACTAGTTAAAACTAAACCTTTATCGATGATTCGGAGGAAGCTCCGGTTTGAGTTTTGCAGCACGATCATGCAGTACAATACTCCCGGTTACGGCTACATTTAACGAGGAGTTCCCGGGAAGCTTGATCACTTTCCGGCATTTGGCCAAAACAGACTCAGGAAGTCCCTGATCTTCTGATCCCAAGAGGTAAATAGCGCGTTTCGGATGCTCAAAATCATGCAGGAATTCGGCATCATCCGTTAATTCAACTGCAATTAAATGACAATCATATGGAATATTCTCGCACAAATCTTCCAATGTATCGTAATGAAAATAAGGAATCCGGGCCCAGGTACGAGTCACATCCGAAGTTTGCTTTTTGTAGCGTTTTCCAACTGTAAAAATGTAGGAAGCTCCTAAAATATAAGCCGATCGCCACAGAGTTCCGATATTGTGGTCCGTTTTCGCATTGAAAACACCGATTGCGCAATAGCCTTGAATATTGGAAGTTTTCATTCTTCTGTCGACTTGATTTTTTCAGGACTAATTGCGCTTCCTATGTGAAAGATCGCATCCCCTTTATTCACCAAAGGCGCTTCATTGGTACAAATAATATATCCTTTTGAATTGGATTTGATCTTGCGCTCCGAGGAACCGTACGGATCGCTCACAAAGCCTAATAAATCACCTTTCTCCACATACTGTCCGTTCTTTACTTCCGAATGAAAAACCCCTGACTGCGGAGCTCTCAGCCACCTGGAAGATTTGATAATGATCGGATCGTTCTCCGGCTGGTCCAGCTTGAAACTTTTCATGTGGAAATGATTCAAAATGCGCTGAATTCCCAACAATCCTTCTTCCACAATCGTTTCATCAATGGAATTCGTCTTTCCTCCTTCAAACAAAAGGATCTTCTTCCCCATTTTATTTAAGGCTTCACGCACTGATTTCGAGATATAACCGGAGTGAACAATAAATGGCGGATTGAAGACCTGAGCCAGTTCCATACTGATCGGATCAGAAAGAAGGCAGCGGATCTGCGCGATATTGGAACGTTGGGCCGATCCTGTATGAAAATCGATCACAATATCCACATTCGGAGCAATCTGGTTCATAAACTGATATGCAAACTGACTTGCCAGGGAACCATTCTTAGATCCTGGGAAACTGCGATTGAGATCCCGTCCGTCAGGTAACTCGCGTTTCAGGTTCAAATACCCGAATATATTGAAAACCGGCAGACAAATGATCGTTCCCGAAATAGGCTTGTTCCACTTCTTACGAATCACTCTCCGGATAATTTCCATTCCATTGATCTCATCTCCGTGCATCCCTGCCATCAACAGGACGATCGGTCCGTCTTTCAACGATCTTTCAACGAAAACCGGCACCTGAACAGGTGTATGTGTATGCAACTTCGCAACATCCATGCTTAGTTCAACACTTTGACCGGGCTGGATCTCTTTTCCAAGTATGTAGAACTTTCGAGCCATTTCTATTTTTTTACATTCTTCTCAATAAAGGCAATGATCTTTCCTGCAATGTCTACTCCGGTAGCGCGTTCGATACCTTCCAGTCCGGGAGACGAAT
>CBFGPJ010000450.1:0-3323 GCA_965650615.1 uncultured Fluviicola sp.
GTATAAACATGCTCTGATTTTCGTTTGATCTTGATTTTCTTATTCAGATCAATATCCCCGATTTCCAGGTTATTAACAGAAACGGTAAGTTTCCCCTTTTTGATTTTAAAACCGTAGCTGTTGTCATTGTCTACCGTTGCATCAAAACTCACATTCAGGGTTTTTCCTTCCAATTTCCCAAATTTGAAATTAGAATATCCGGAAACGACAGGTTCGTCAAATTCACAGCTGGAAACTGCGACTAACAGAACACATAAAAAAAGGATCTTCTTCATAATTACTTCATTGCTTCATTAAAATAATGGAAGAAATACGGAATGGTTTCAATTCCTTTGTAAAAATTAAATAAACCATAGTGTTCATTTGGTGAGTGAATCGCATCGGAATCCAAACCAAAGCCCATCATCACTGTTTTTAAACCCAATTCTTTCTCAAACAAAGCAATAATCGGAATACTTCCTCCGCTGCGAACAGGGATCGGAGTCTTTCCGAACGTTTCTTCGTAAGCTTTTGCAGCACTTTTGTATGCAATCGAATCGATCGGTGTAACTACAGGCTCTCCTCCATGGTGTGGATTTACTACCACTTTAACTCCTGCCGGAGCAATCGATTCGAAATGCTTGGCAAACAATTCTGTAATTTTATCCGGTTCCTGGTTTGGTACCAAACGCATGGAAATTTTAGCGTAAGCCTTGGAAGCAATGACTGTTTTTGCTCCTTCTCCGGTGTATCCTCCCCAAATTCCGTTTACGTCCAATGTAGGACGAATAGAACCTCTTTCCGGAGTGGTATATCCTTTTTCGCCATAAACAGCATCAATATCCAATGCTTTTTTATAATTCTCTTCGTTGTATGGAGCTTTTGCCATTTCAGCACGCTCTTCCATGCTCAATTCAACAACATCGGCATAAAATCCGGGTATTGTAATGTGATTGTTCTCATCGTGCAGGGAAGCAATCATTTTGGTTAAGATATTAATCGGGTTTGCAACACAACCACCGTAAAGCCCTGAATGCAGGTCGCGGTTTGGTCCTGTAACTTCCACTTCCACGTAACTCAACCCTCTTAATCCTGTTGTTATGGAAGGAGTATCGTTGCTCAACATTCCGGTATCCGATACCAGGATAATATCTGCTTTCAAACGTTCTTTATTTTCCTTGATAAAAACACCCAGGTTAACAGAACCAACTTCTTCTTCACCTTCAATCATGAATTTCACATTGCATGGCAATTCATTTGCTTTCATCATTGCTTCGAAAGCTTTTACGTGCATAAAAAACTGTCCCTTGTCATCACAAGCTCCGCGTGCAAAAATTGCTCCTTCAGGATGGATTTCTGTTTTTTTCACGACAGGTTCAAAAGGAGGTGAAGTCCAGAGATCGATCGGATCTGCCGGTTGCACATCGTAGTGACCATAAACAAGTACCGTAGGTAGAGCTGGATCGAGGATCTTCTCACCATATACGATGGGATGTCCGGCAGTTTTACAGATCTCCACATTTTCAGCGCCTGCATCTTTCAGGAATTCCGCCACTTTTTCAGCACCACGGATCACATCGGTTGCGTAAGCACTATCAGCAGAAACAGTTGGTATTTTTAATAAGTCAATGAGCTCATTTAAGAACTTGTCTTTCGAATTTTGTATATATTTTTGAGTGTTTTGCATAAAAAATCTATTTCTGCAGCAAATTTGGTTAAATCGCAGCGTTTTTAATCGAATAATTATGATTAAAATTTAACAATTAAACAAAAATTAATAATATTGGCATATAAATGCAACCTTTAACAGATTATTAAGTCTAAGAGGATATAACTGGATAATAATGAAGAAAATTACTACAATACTTAGTTTAGGAATGTTACTTTTTTTTGGTAACAATATCCATGCACAAATTACGGTTCAAAATACACAGTCTCCGGCTTCTTTGGTTCAAAATGTATTGATGGGAACCGGTGTTGTTGCTTCAAATATTACCTACAATGGTTCTGCCGTGAATGCGCAGATGCCACAGGGGAATATCACATTCTTTAATAATAACGGTTCAGCTTTCCCGATTACAACAGGAGTATTGTTGACATCAGGTAACGGAATTGCAGCGGTTGGGCCGAACAATGTCGGTTCTTTTTCAAATAACGTTCCGGCTACGCCAAGTGTTGCAACAGATCCGGATTTGATTGCTATTTCAAACGATGATCCGACTAACGGAGTTGTTTTGGAATTTGATTTCGTTCCGGCTGGTGATACCATCAGTTTCCGGTATGTCTTTGCATCAGAGGAATATCCTGAATTCGTTAACGCAGGTTTCAATGACGCATTCGGCTTCTTCCTTTCAGGACCTGGAATCACAGGTCCATATTCAAACAGTTCGGTAAATATTGCATTGGTTCCGGGAACAGCAACTCCGGTTACCATTGACAACGTGAGTCCGTCAACCAACTCTGCTTATTATGTAGATAACGTGAACGGAGTCGCATACGGGACTTCTATTCAATACGATGGAACAACGGTTGTTCTAACTGCTAATGCGAGTGTACAATGCGGGCAAACTTATCACATTAAACTTGCGATTTGTAACATTGCAGATAACGGTTGGGATTCCGGGGTTTTCCTTGAAGCCGATTCCTTCTCTTCAGAAGCAGTTGATATTGCGGTAGCAACGGTTACGGGTGATACAACAGTAATTGAAAACTGTACAAGTGCACAATTTATCTTCTCTCGTCCTCAAACGCAATTGGGAGACACTTTATTAGTGAATTATGATATCGGTGGTACTGCTATTATGGCTCCAAATGCAGGATTCGATTACAATAATTTACCAAATCCTATTACATTTTTACCAGGGGAAGATACAATCATACTTAATCTATTCCCAAATCAAGATGGGATCACAGAATCTCCGGAAACAGTAATTATTACTGCTACAACAATTACAGAATGTGGTGATACTATTGTTACAACCGGGACATTGTATATTATTGATGGGCCGATCTTACCGATCAATGAATCCAATCCGACGGTCTTCTGTGCGAATGATTCTGTTCTTGTGACAGCCACGGCAAGTGGTGGATTTGCTCCATATACCTATTCCTGGTCGTATGCCGGGCAAACAGGCAGTTCAGCCTATGTTCCGATTTTCCAGAATGGAACAATAGATTATTATGTGACAGCCACAGACCAATGTGGAAATACAGGAACGGATACCGTTACGGTTACAATGAACCAAACACTGGCAATTGATACTATGATGACATTCCCGGCTTCAGCCTGTACACCTGATGGTGCTGTGAGTGGTGTGGGACAAGGAATTACCGGTCAGCCTAGT
>CBFGPJ010000451.1:0-3318 GCA_965650615.1 uncultured Fluviicola sp.
ATAAAGAGCAGAAAGAACCGTTTCATAATATGTTTATTAGAGTTTCTTTATCAATATCGTGTGTTCCCTCAAAACGGGCAATGTGAATTCCTTTGGATTGGTAGTCTTCGATTAATAATTCCTGGTCTGCTTTCGGAAAGAATTCATCCTCGGTTCCCAGAACGAAGGTGTTCTTTTTAGCCAGTCCGGCTTGCTCTTCAACTGCCAAATCGGGCGGATAAACACTTGCCCAGGAAATAAAATGGTCGCAATTGATCTTGCCGTGAGCCAACCAACGTGCGGCCGTAGCTCCACCTTGTGAAAAACCGATTACCGTTATTTTTTCGGGAGAAATACTTTTCAGGATCATTTCATGCAACAGATCGAGACTCAGAATATTCAATCGAATATCTTCTTCCCGCCATTCTTTTGTCATCCAGGATGCTCCGACTCTTCCGGAAGTTCCTCTCAAATAAAAACGGTGCCTTCCTTCCGGGAACACAAACAAAACGTCTTTTAGCGGAATATCGGAGAATTTTTGACTGAAATATTCAACCAACTGCCCGTACCCGTGAAGCACATAGACCAAATGTTTGTTATTTTCATTTACTCCGAGCGTCCGGTATCTGAGTGAAGAGGGGACGTCTATTTTCCCTTCAGCGGAAATCATGCTTTCTTCGGTAGATTTTTTGCAAATTCCGGGTAAAGCCGGTATTTCTTCGCTACCGGGTCCAGGAAAAATTTGAATCTCAGCTCCTTTTTCTTGGTGATAGACGGAATGTATTTATAAATATCCCCGATATTCTTGGTGTAAGAATCTATTTCGCTGGAATAAATAGCAATGTCCATCGGAACCTGGTTCGGGTTTTCTACGAATTCATGGACAAATGCTTCCGGATGGTCCTCTCCCGCAAAATCAAACGATTTCCATTGGAATACCATCATCATATCGTGATCATTAAACACAGAGAAGTAACTTTTCCACCCTGAATTACGAATGCGGTAGCCGACAATTACATCGTTCCTGGTAGGTGCAACAAGCGGTTTGAACTCAATATCCAGTTCTCTTCCCGGACTTGAAGGTGCAAAGATCGGGTTGGAAATCCGGTCCAATGCGCCATCATAATAGAACAGGTAGTTGTAATTTCCGGTAAAACCTATTTCTGCAGCTTTAGCTTCACGATTATTCTTGATTGCTTCATCCATTGCGTATTCCAATCTATTGATGGTGATAATCGCATCTTGGATCGTATCTGCATTGATATACTCTTTGTAAATCTTCATGGAAAATTTTTCATTGACAGGAATCGCCAAAGATGCCATGATCTCTCTTTTTGCCCGGGCATCCAAACTTTCATTGCTTTTTTCGGTAGTTTCTTCCGTTGTTGTGTTGGAATCTGTTGCGGTTTCTTCACCACAAGAACTTGTAATAAGCAGCAAACAAAGTGTGCTGATGGTAACTAATTTCATATACTTAATAATCGATGTCTAAGTTAAAACGATTCTTCAGGTCGAAAAGGTTTGAATTTTTCTTCGCTAATTTATCAAAACGGTCCGGACCGTTCAGGTATTTTACTTCTTCCGGCGCATCTTTGATCAAAGCCAATTGGATCACCAGATCGTAATTCTGAATTTCTTTTCGGATATAAGCCATGACATCCCCAATTGCTCCTTCCAGTCGGGTAAGCTGAATGGTATTGTCTACTTCAAACTGGAAAGTTGTTTCATCCAGTTGAACCGGTTCCCGTTTGATCATTACGTGGTAAACCTGGTCCTGGCCATTCAATTTTTGAGTATGTGCCATGGTTTTCCACAAACGGACAACGTCATCCTTATGGAATTCTTTCTTTGGAAGATCACTTTGAGCAACCTGCGCTTTTGCCTTTTGCTGTTCAATTAAATGATTAATTGACAAGTTGTTGGAATTTAAATTTCCGGTTGGAGCGGAAAGTACTTTTGCTTCCGGCTTGACAGAAAAGGCCGCTCTTTCGGGCGTTACAGAAGGTTTGTTTACAGGCTTACTCTCGTTTCTGAGACTTTGTCCGACAAATGGAATGATCTGTACCGGATCAGTTAAGGATTTTTTTTTTCGAGCTCAGATTTAACCGAACAAATTTGCATTAAGGTCAATTCGACCAGTAATCGCTGGTTCTTCGCCGACTTGTAATCCACATCTGCTTTACTGAGAACTCCCAAACAACGCAAGGCAAAAGCACCGTCTACCTTTTTAGCCTGGTCTACAAATAACTTCTCAGTTGCTTCACCTACTTCCAGCAAGTTTGCTGTTCGTGGATCTTTGCAGATCAATAAATTTCTGAAGTGTTCTGCAAGTCCAACCAGGAAATGATGCCCGTCAAATCCTTTTTCCATGACATCATTGAACAGTAACAAGCAAGCCGGAATATCTTCATTCAGTGCATTTTCCACGACTTTGAAATAGTAATCGTGATCCAATACATTTAAGTTCTCTAAAACTGCTTTGTGAGTAATAGTTGTTCCGCAGAAACTAACAATCTGATCGAAAATGGATAAAGCATCACGTAAAGCGCCATCCGCTTTTTGGGCAATCAGGTGCAGCGCATCCGGATCTGCAGAAATAGCTTCCTGTGTTGCAACATGTGCTAAATGATCTGCAATGTCTTTTACTTTGATGCGTTGAAAATCAAAAATCTGGCACCGTGACAAAATCGTTGGTAAGATCTTATGTTTTTCAGTTGTTGCCAAAATAAAGATAGCATGTGCCGGCGGTTCTTCCAATGTCTTTAAAAAGGCGTTAAAAGCCGCGGTCGACAACATGTGGACCTCGTCGATGATATACACCTTGTGAGTTCCCAATTGCGGAGCAATGCGGACCTGGTCGATCAATCCGCGAATATCATCAACAGAGTTGTTGGATGCAGCATCCAGTTCGTAAACATTCAGGGAAGCGCCTTCGTTAAATGAAAGACAGCTTTCACATTGGTCACACGCTTCAACAGATTCGGTTCTGTTAAAACAGTTAATGGTTTTCGCTAAAATACGGGCAGTTGTTGTTTTTCCAACCCCGCGGGAACCACAAAACAAGAAAGCCTGCGCTAAATGCTGGTTCTTAATGGCGTTTTTAAGCGTATTGGTAATTGCCTTCTGCCCAACAACCGTATCAAAGGTCTGGGGTCTGTATTTTCTGGCAGAAACAACGAAATCCGACATGAACACAAAGTTAGCTAAACTTTCTCAAACAATTCAAAATGCCAAATTCAAAATTCAAAAAAGTTTGAATAATCAATTGGTTTGGTTTTCCAGCCTCCCCAAATCACGGATGCGTTTCTCAAGGATATTGGAATATTGAAGTGCTTCATC
>CBFGPJ010000452.1:0-3318 GCA_965650615.1 uncultured Fluviicola sp.
ATCCCGTTTTTAGGATTTTTCTCTTTACCGCTTTCAGTGATGAATGTTTGTTGAACATTCGACGGAGCACTCAAAAGACCATTAAACAAATTCACGATATCTCTGTCTGATGAAGCTGTTGTAAAGTTCTGGGAATAACGTCCTCCTGATAATTTCAGGCGGAAGTAATCCGTTGCATTATACTTGATACCCAAACGCGGTTCAATTGAAATTGTACTCAAACTAGCATAAGCCTGAACACGCACTCCCGGTTGAACGACAAATCTTTTTGTAACAAACTTGTAGTTGGCATAGGCCCCAATTTCAACTGTATTGTTTTGGTCCTCGATTTTCGAAGCAACTTCATTGTATGTTAAATAATCTGTTTTGAAGATATTGATCCCGATACCATAGTCAATTTGACTTTCATTTTTCAGGAAGTAAGAGAAATCAAAACCAAGGTCTGTCCCGAAAATAGAACTGGTGCGTGGTTGAGAGCCTACTTCTTCAAAATGAGTTTTGTAATTGGAAGCAGTTAAATGTCCTTTAATGAATGTTTTACCTCCTCCGGGCAATAAGATCCACGACAATCCTCCGCCTGCCTGTTGGAAATCCAGGGCTGCAGATTCATTGTAGTTTACCTTATCGGTGTTACTGAAACCGAATACGGAAATTTTAGAACCTTGTCCCGTTGCAAAGGTTAGTTTTCCATAGATATCGGTGAAATTGTATGGCAATCCGTTTCCGTTGTTTACTCCACGATACAGATCTTTTGCCGTATAATCCAATAAGGAGTGTTTTGCAGAGAAGATAAATGATCCGGCTCCGGGTCTTCCTTCTTTAGCACGATACATTGGGCCCTCTACAACTAATTTTGCTAGGAAAGGGGATACAGAAACTTTTCCTCCGAAGCTCTTTTTATTTCCGTCGCGGTAAGTAATATCCATAACAGAAGAGATTCTTCCTCCGTATTTGGAATCGAATCCTCCCGTATAAATGTCTACGTTCTTAACCAATTCTGTTTCGAAGATAGAGAAGAAACCAATGGAGTGGAAGGGATTGTAGATCGTCATTCCATCCAATAGGACTTTGTTCTGGATCGGAGTTCCACCTCTTACATATAATTGACCTCCCTGGTCACCTGTTGTAACAACTCCGGGTGTAACAGAAAAAGCAGCTGTAATATCATTTTCAGCACCAACAGCCGGGATTCTTTCCAAACCTTTCTTGTCCAGTTTGGTAACTGACATCAATACTTCCGTTGTTTTTGCTTTCGTTTCAGCTGAAATAACCACTTCGTCGATACCAACTGCTTCCACAGGAATCAAGTCAATTCGAATTTCAGTAATTCCTCCTTTTTCAATGACTTTAATTTCCTTATTGTATTCTTTAAATTCTACGGTTTGGACCTTTAAAAGGTATGTCCCGATCGGAACCTTTGGAATGGAGAAGAATCCATTTACATCCGTACTGGCGCCTAAAATAGATTGTGTTTTTTCAGTAGGGATCAATACTGCTTTTTCAAACGGAACAACTTCACTGTTCTCGTTGTTGAATATAAATCCGCGAATGGTATGATCTTGAGAGAATGAGACAATTGAAACGGTTAAAAATGCAAATAAGGAGAGTATTTGTCTCATATGTTTTACCTGGTTTTAAAGAAGTTCCGAAGTTACATAATTAACACTAATTAACTAATGAAAATTTCGAAAAATGATTAAACGTGCAGATTATTGATTAAACGGCTTTTAGCCAATAGCCAATAGCAATTTATTACACTTGAACCCGATTAAGCTATTACCTGATTACTATTGGCTAATTACTTTTGCGAAGCAATACCTTAGCTTTTTCCCAATAAACATCCATTTCCTCCAGTGACATTTCACTCATGTTTTTGGCATCTTCGGCAATGAGTTCTTCCATCTTCTGGAATCGCGATTTGAACTTCTTGTTGGTAGATTCCAAAGCATCTTCCGGATTTACATGAATGAATCGGGCATAGTTTACAAGAGAGAACATCACATCTCCGAATTCGTCTTCGATCTTTTCCGGATCTTTGGTTTGCTGAGCTTCATGCAGTTCCGAGAATTCTTCAATGACTTTGTTCTTTACATCTTCAATATCAGACCATTCAAAACCGATTCCTTTAACTTTTTCCTGGATCCGCATTGCCTTAATTAAAGCAGGAAGCGTATTGGGAACTCCTTCCAAAACGGATTTTTTGCCTTCCTTTAATTTGATTTTTTCCCAGTTTGCTTTTACTTCTTCTTCCGAATCAGCTGTTACATCTCCGTAAATATGTGGATGACGGTGAATTAATTTATCACAGATCCCGTTCAAAACACTGGTCACATCAAAAGCACCCAATTCAGAACCGATTTTCGAATAAAAGACCAGGTGCAGGAACAGATCTCCTAATTCACCCTGGATCCCGTTCAGATCATTCGCCTGGATTGCATCGGCAAGTTCATAGGTTTCTTCAATGGTCAGGTGTCTCAATGACTGGATGGTTTGTTTTTTATCCCAGGGACACTTCTCGCACAAATCGTCCATAACAGTTAACAAACGCGCAAAAGCTGCCAGTCTCGGGTCTTGGTTTAAATTATTATTAGCTAATTCCATACTGCAAATGTACATAGAACAAAATTTGTAATTTTGGATTATGAAAATTGCCTTGCTGTTTTTTTTGCTACCCATTTTTTGTTATTCCCAGGAAAGTAGAATAGATGATTGGGCTTTCTCCTTGAAAGGAAAGTCGGGTTTTTTGGCTGCGCATCGCGGAACTATGGGGCATCTTGCCAAAGACCGCCTTTTTGCCGGAGAACTTTCATTTAGTAAGCGTTTACGATCTAAAAACTGGAGTGAGGAATATAAAAATCCTTATACAGGAGTCACATTGTACGGTTCGAATTTAGGAAACAAAGAAATCCTCGGATATGGTTTCGGAGCGTATGGTTTTATCGAATTTCCCTGGTCAAGAAGCGAAAAGCATGTGTTTACCTGTAAGTTGGGTGCCGGCTTAGGAGCTGTGACCAAGGTATATGATGTGGGTAAGAACCCGAAAAATGTGCCTATGAGTACATACTTGAATGCACTTATTTGTTTGGGACTACAGGGACGTTGGTATATTAAACCGCAACATGCGCTTTTTTATAGCATGGATATGACACATTTTTCAAACGGATCGAGCAAAGTGCCAAATTTGGGGGTGAACATGCCCTTTATCGGTTTGGGATATGAATATACCTTTAAAAAGAAAGAGGAGACCGGTTTGGAACTTACAACATTTGAGCGTGTTCCGTTCTTTAAAAGCTGGAATGTTTCATTGGTTGGAATTGT
>CBFGPJ010000453.1:0-3314 GCA_965650615.1 uncultured Fluviicola sp.
GGCGCTTGCACGCCTTCAATCACCTTGTTAAAATTTACAGAATACACTGCATAATCTTTGAATAGTGAGAACAGATTTCGTAACTTTAAATCGTTATTCGCCCGTCAGCTGACGGGGTGTAAATAACTGTTTCCCGCATGTCCGGGAAACTAAACCCATGCAGTGAGATTGTTGACGTCTAACATTTTTTACTACGAACGGGGAGTCTTAGTTTTTTAATGGCGGGCTGCACCTTTATAGGTTTTACAGGACGTAAACGGCAGATTACAAAGAAAAACAGCGAACCAAATCGTGCTTTCTGAGGCGTTCAGAATTTTCCGTCATTTGACGGACGCTGTATGGGTTTTTATTTAATTCAAAAAATCAATCCCAATAGCTATCGGGAATAGAATTAAAAAATATGTAGGGGGTGGAAAATTTTCCACCCCCTACATATTTTTTCTAGTTTTTTCCATAGGTTCGGTAGATCGTTGTTTTCTTATTGGATCGCTCTGTTACCAATTCGGTACCATTGCAACGAACAACTTTGAATTTTTCACTGAAGGAAGTATCCTTATCATCATGGATCATTGTCAATAACGAATCTTCCAATTTCCATTGCCCTGATGTTCTTTCCTGGATTAATGGAAGTCCTTTTTTACGCCACTTCGGATCAATAAAGGTGTCGTAAACAATAAAGAATCCATTTTTTCGAATGTTTAACACAACATCGGAAGGTTGATTCTGATGATTTATTTTCCTGGAACCGGAATCTTCCGATTTAATTAAAATCCATCTGCCGGTAATCGACATCTTTTTTTGTTCCGGGGCATTCTCAACCTTTTGAACATCTGTCGAACAGGATGCCAGGAACAGCAATATCAAAAATGATAATTGAGTAATAGTAGATCGCTTCATGATCTAAATATAATCGAATAATTCAAAAAATCAGAATTAACGAAAAAGTTTAAAGTGGCTTCCTGTAAATTTTACAATGAACGGCTCTATGGTCTGAAAATGCGGCAGATTGAATGCCAAAATCATATGCTCCCAGATCTCCTGAATGAAAAATATAGTCGATCCTTCCTGCAGGAACACGACCTACATAGGTAACACCGATCCCGGTTGTTGTTTCCCGGTAAGAATCCACCAAATCGGTATTGAACTGGTTATAGACATAGGACATCGGAGTATCATTAAAGTCTCCGCAAATGACAACCGGGTAAGGGGAAGTCTTCATGTGTTCCACAACACGCTCAGCTTGTTCAGCACGTGCCGGATAAGCAATGCGGAGTTTATCGATCAACAATCGGACAGTGGATTTTTTGCCACCGGCTTGTTTGTTCTTTTCACCGAATAACTCATAGTCTTCCTGTTGCAATTTGATCGATTGCAGGTGAATATCGTAAAAACGGATCGTATCAGTTCCTTTCACGATATCTGCAAAAATGCAATAGTTATCTGTCGTTTTGAAATTCTCAAACATCACATCTCCTTTGGCAATGATCGGATATTTTGACAGCATACAAATCCCAAAATTTTGCCTGTTGCGAATACGATGGGAATACCGTTCGTGGTAATAATTGTAATCCATTAATTTCATCAGGGTGTCTTTCGTAGAAAAAGCAGACGGTTTATCCTGGTGAAAGAACTCCTGGAAACAAACCACATCCGGGTTAACGCGGTGAACATAACTGATAATACTGTCACGCGATTTAATTCGTCCTTCAATGGATTCATTGTATACATCAAACAAGCGAACGTTGTAACTCATTACATTCCAGGAAGAGACTTCTTCTTCCGGTTTTGGATCGGAAAAAGTAATGGAAAGTGTTCTGAAATGCAGGTTTCCGCCAAACAGGATTGCAACCAGGATATAGAAAAACCAGCGTGATCTTGCAAAAGCCCAATAAATCATCAGGATCAGAGCAAGACAAATAAAAACAGGGTACATCAACCCGAAAAAAGGGAGGATGCGGATGGTTGACGGATGAACGTATGGAGCTAAATAGGCCAATAAAAGACAGCAAATTGCGATGATAGAGAGAATCTTTATCATCGTTGAAAATCGCGCTATTTTTTTAAACCAACTCAAATTACTTGTTACTTTGCGAAAATAGGAAGTCTTTTTCGGCTTTGGTCAATGATTCATAACCGGATTTGGAAATTTTGTCCAAAATTTTATCAATGCGTTCCTGTTTGGCTTTCGCATCCATATTGTATTCTTCATCAGATTTGGCTACTCTTCCGCCGCCTTTTTGAGCTTTCATTTTCGGTTTTCTTCTTCCTGAAAAATAATTCGCCAGTCGTTGCTGCATCGATTCTGTCCAGTTGATAATATTGGACGAAGAATAGAGGTTTCTCACGGATAGAAATCCGATCAACGCACCTCCCAAGTGTGCAAAATGTGCGGTCCCATCATTTTCAATAGATTGTGCCAGGTCTGCAACAACGTAAATAATTGCCAGCACATAGATTTTCAATGGAAAAACACCGAACAGATTGAGTGTAATGTGCGGTTTATGAACTGCGATAGCGATAAATAATGCCATGATAGAACCTGAAGCCCCCAATACAATTGTTCCACGTCCGAGGAATTGGTTTGCAAGCAATTCAAACAAACCACCTACAATTCCCCCTACAATGTATACATGAAGCATCCTTCTGTCG
The DNA here is from genome assembly GCA_965650615.1 of uncultured Fluviicola sp. GTDB lineage: Bacteria > Bacteroidota > Bacteroidia > Flavobacteriales_D > Crocinitomicaceae > Fluviicola. The sequence continues at coordinate 2,650 of CBFGPJ010000453.1, forward strand.
GAGAAGAATTGCTTAAACAGACCTCCGGAAAAATACAGGAAGAGCATGTTAAACAGGAAGTGAAGAAAGCCGAAATGAGTAAAAATACTGGTAAATAGTCCCCAGGGGGCACGGACGAATTCTCCCGGATCTGTTTGGAGTGTAAAGGCTTTTACCTGGATAATATCTACCCATTCGCTGTTCGTAGCACCTTTGATCATTCCGAAAATGAGCATCAGTATGAATACCAGCGCATTAATAAAGATCAGTTTGATGTGCATTCCACCAAAACGAAATTGAAACTTCAATTCTTCAGATAAGCTTCGATCTTGCATATTAATAAAAGTTTTTACCTGTTCTACGCCAAATCAGGACAATAATCGCTCCCACAATTGCACCACCAACGTGGGCTAAATGAGCCACATTGTCACCCTGCATTTTATGGAAACTCAAATATAGTTCTATAGCAAAATAAGCACCAATAAGATATTTTGCACGAATCGGGATAGGTGGAAATAATAACTGTAATTGTGTATTTGGGAACAAAATTGCAAACGCTGCTGCGATCCCAAAAATTGCACCAGATGCTCCCTGGGAACCTGAGTCAAAATAGTCCCGTAAATGATTAATGCTAACATTCAATGTCTGATCAGTCGTTAAGTTGAACTGATATTCATTTGAATAGA
>CBFGPJ010000454.1:0-3304 GCA_965650615.1 uncultured Fluviicola sp.
ACACAGTGAACCTGAAAGAGGTTGAAAGAGGTACTTACTTCTTTAAACTTTCTACTGAGAACGCTGAGAAAGTATTCCGGGTAGTGATTCAATAGGTTATTTTTCAACTTTAATTTAAAAAAAAGGCTCTTACGTTTTGTAAGGGCCTTTTTTGTTGATTAATCAATAATTGAAACAATTGTTGATATAAATATTAACATGGCAATTGTCATATCAATTAAAAAAGCCCTATTTCAAATTGATTATATCTTTCAGTAAAACAATGAAATAGGTGACGAATTTGCAATCTATCAACTAAATTTTACGCATAATAAACCCAACCCATTCCAGGAATAAAAAATAAAAGAAAAAAATGTTATCGAACCGTTAATTCTTTACATTTGCCTGAACGTAAATAAATTATACTTTATGAAGAAAAAATTACTACTGGGTCTGATAGGATTAGTAGTAGCTGTGCAGTCCGTATTCGCAACGACCTGCCCTTCAGCTACTGTGATTCCTGCCGTCCCTACGTTACCCTACACTCAATCACTTGTTTGTGGGTTGACGGATGACATCAATGCCGGTAATGCAACCGCATGTGGTTCAACAAATTATCTTGGAGGAAATGAGTCCGTATATTCCTGGACACCAACAAGTAATTATTCCGGTGTAACCATTGCATATAATGGTGTTTCCTGGTCTGGTATTATGCTGTATGCCGGATGTCCGACAAGCGGTGGAACTTGTATTGGGAATGTTCAAGGTTCTGCAACTTCGAAGACTTTAACTGTTCCTGGAACAATTACTGCCGGTGTTACTTACTACATCGTTTTTGATACATGGCCTACACCGAATGATCCATGTGGAGGAGGTGTTGCAACGTTTACTTTGAACGGAACAATTGTTCTTCCTTGTACAGCTCCTCCAACTCCGGGAACTGTTTCAGCGGCAGCTAACCCGATCTGTCCTTCTGTTAACAACCTATTATCTTTGGTTGGTGCAGGAACTGGCACAGGGCTTACTTACCAATGGCAAAGCTCTTTAACAGGTGCTGCAGGTTCATTCGCTGATATCGCAGGTGCAACCAGTGCAACTTATACAAGCAACCAAACTGCGGACACATATTACCGTTGTTATCTGACTTGTTCAGGAATCTCTGATACAACTGCTGCCCTTCTGGTAACCACAAACTCATTCCTGAACTGTTACTGTACAAGTAATGCAACGAGTACAGGTGATGAAGAAATCTTGAATGTTACTATCGGAACAGTTTTGAATAACTCATCTACATGTTCTACAACAGGAGGTCCTGGATCAACTCTGAACCAGTACTCCAATTATTCAAATCTTCCTGCAACGGATTTAGTTCGTGGTGCAAGTTATCCTCTATCAGTACAAATCGGAACTTGTGGTGGTAACTACAATAATACAACTCGTGTATACATTGATTTCAACCAAAACGGTTTATTCACTGATCCGGGAGAAACAATTATTACTCCATCTTATGTAAATGGTCCGCACATAGAGACCGGAACAATAAATGTACCGGTAGGTGCTGTTTTAGGTCAAACAAGAATGCGCGTTGTAAACGTTGAAACAACAGGTGCTGTAAACCCATGTGGTACATATACCTGGGGTGAAACGGAAGATTACCTTGTAAACATCATTTGTCCTACTTTAACAGGTACAGGAGTTGTTGATCAGGGAATTTGTTCTGGTACAGCTGCTACATTTAACGGTACTCCTTCTTTTTCAGGTGCAACGATCAGCTGGTGGGATTCTGCATCAGGTGGTACTCAATTAGGAACAGGTAACTCATTTACTACTCCTACTTTGACATCTACAACAACTTATTATGTTCAGGAAGACTACGCAGGATGTCCGTCTTCAACACGTGCGGATATCGATGCAATCGTAACAGCTGTTGCGGTAACTCTTGTTCCTGTTAACGTTACTTGTAACGGATTGACAAACGGAAGCTTTACTCAAACAGCTGTAAGCTGTGGTACAGCACCATTCCAATATTCCTTGGATAATGGAGTTACTTTCGGGCCTATCCCAACAAATTTAGCGGCTGGAACATACTTCGTCATCGTTCAGGATAACGTAGGTGGATTGAGTGCTCCTATTCAGGTGATTATTACTCAACCGTCTGCTCCAACAGGATTGAATGCTTACAACGTGACATTCTTCAACGGAATGGCAACATGGACTCCACAAGGAAACGAAACAACTTGGAACGTTGAATACGGACCGGCTGGATTTACACCTGGAGCAAGTCCTTTCCCTGTAATTAATGCAACTAATGATACGGTACAACTTACAGGATTAACTGAAGATACAGATTACGAATTCTATGTTCAGGCGGGATGTACTGCATCTTCTGCATGGGCAGGACCATTCTCTTTCTCAACAGACGTTCCTTTCTTAACATGGGATAGCCAATGTGGACCTGGATTCACTCCAATTCACACAAGCGGAACTGCTTTGAACCTTACAGATGATGCGTCTATAGGAATTACAACTGTTAACCCGGTTTCTTTCCAGGGAGTTACTTCAAACAACGTTACTGTCAGCAACAACGGATGGATTCAATTCGGTGCGGTAACTTTAAATGCGTGGAATGTCGATTTGGATGACGAAGAAGGAAATGTTTACTGGCAGGAAACTACTCTTGGTGGTGATAACTACTTAATTGTTGAGTGGTATAACAGACCTAAGTATGTTACTGTTTCCGGTCAAAACGTAACTTTTGAGATCGCAATCAATCAAACTACAGGTGAGATTTTCTACTTGTACGATGATAAAGTATTCGGTGGTTCTCAAAGTGCTTATGACTACGCAGGAAACTTCGCAACAATCTCTGCTGCAGGACCAATGTCAAACATCTCTATTTCTTACAATAGCCAGACATACTTACAAAACAATTCTTGTGTAAGATTCTATACCGCTCTTTGCCCGAACGTTCAGAACATGGTAACAATCACATATGCTGATGATGCTCAATTGAACTGGGATGCGGGTCAATACGGAGAAACAAACTGGACTGTAATTTACGGTTTGGAAGGTTTCGATCCAACAGTAGCGGGTCAGGCAATTGATACATTGAACGTAAACCTTTCTGAGGTGAACTTCGGTGGTACATTGACTCAATTGACTTGTTATGATGCTTATATTTATTCAGAGTGCCAGGCAGACAACTTAACTTCTGACGGGTTCCTTGTAAACTTCTGTACAAAGCCATATTGTGCTGATATCACTTCATTGGCAGGTACTACAGATCCTGATTCTCTTGAATTGACATGGAACTGGATTGCATCAA
>CBFGPJ010000455.1:0-3301 GCA_965650615.1 uncultured Fluviicola sp.
CCTTTAAAGGGGCGTACAAAGATATGATATATCGTTAAAACAATTGGCGAAACGATAAATAAAGCGAAAATCAAATAATATTTGAAAAAGTTAACCCAGAATTTTCGGTTTCCTCCTTTCGCCGTTTTCTTCGTAATTAGATTTGCCCAGATCCTAAAAAGCATTTTTGCTCTCGATTCAATGAAAAGAATCGAGATCGGAATGGTAATTCCACCCCTGGAGACTAACTCTTCCTGGAATGTACCTTCCTGGTTTTTATGTAATTTATCTTTCAACAAAGCCCCGAACCGACTTACATTCTGAATATCTTCGTCTGAGACACCCGGCTTCGGAAAGATTCCCCATTTCTTCGTTTTTTTCCCTGTCAACATCCAATGTAAGATTGTAATTACACTGATCAAGTTACTTGTTTTATCAATTAATGGCACATTTCCGATTAATTTTCCACCTGCTGAAGCCAATTGCTTTTTGACCGCTTCCTGTGCATTGATCCACATATTTCTGCAGCCCAACACGGTTACAATTTTTGTACCATTTGCAATTTTCCGGAAAGATTCATCCTGTAAGATCGCAGAAGAAGGAAGTGAAGGAGATAAGAACCACGGTTGGTATCCGAAGATAATTAAGTCATACTGTTCCCTTTCGAAATGAAGTTGTTTAATTGGGACCGGTTTCTCCAAAACTGTTTCAGGCATGGCATTGAAGAATGTAGCGGTAGTCCATGGAAATGGAAATGGTGTTTCCGGTTCAACTTTAACCCACTCTATCGTACTGTCAGCAAATGGCTTACAGAAATTTTGGAGGATCTCGGTAAGTTGCCCTGATTGGGAATAATGTATAACTAAGATGTTCTGTGCCATAGTTAATTCGGGTCTTAGCAAAAAGTGTTTAAACTTTTACCACTACAAATTTAACAAGGTTTTATTTCTAAACTACTTTTTTGTGCTCTTTTGAAATGCCGGTCTGTTGATTTTAACAGCGAATTTCTTAAAACTTATGATTAATTTTGTACCTCATGGAATCCAGACTGGTATCAATCACAAGCATTAACGGTTGCGTAATTATTCCCACCTATAATAACGAACGAACTTTGGAACGGGTTGTTCGTGAAGTGCTCGAGTATGTTCCTTCCGATCGGGTGATTATCGTGAATGACGGAGCTACGGATTCCACCCCTGAAATTCTAAAATCCTTTGAGGGGGAAGTTACAATCCTGATCAATGAAGTGAATAAGGGAAAAGGATTCTCACTTAGAAAAGCATTTAAATTTGCACATGAGCAAGGGTATTCCAACGCTTTGACCATTGATTCTGACGGACAACATTACCCAAGTGATATTCTGATATTGATCGAGCAGGCTGTGAAACATCCGGGAGCTGTCATTATGGGCTCCAGAAATATGAACCAGGAAGGAGTTCCGCAGAAAAGTTCTTTTGGGAATAAATTCTCTAATTTTTGGTTTAAAGTAGAAACGTGGATTACCTTACCGGATACACAGACCGGTTTTCGGATCTATCCTTTGAAGCCTTTGAAAAAGATCTGGTTATTCACCAATAAATTTGAGCTGGAGATTGAGGTCATCGTGAAATTGGCCTGGCGTTTTGTTCCTTTTATTGCTGTTCCCATCCAGGTGAAATATGATCCGAATGAACGGGTTTCCCATTTCCGCCCGGCAAGAGACTTCACACGGATCAGTATATTGAATACTGTTTTGGTACTTACTGCATTGATTTGGTACTATCCGAGAAAACTGTTTTCCATTCAAACCTGGAATGTGATCAAACACGAAGCAATCAAACCGGAAGAATCGAATTTCAGGAAAGCACTTTCTATCGGATTTGGTTTTTTTATGGGAATTGTACCGCTGTGGGGTTTCCAGCTGTTGATCGGGATTCCACTGGCTGTCTTATTCCGGATGAACAAGGTGTTGTTCATCGCCGCCGCAAATATTTCGATCCCACCGATGATCCCGTTTATTCTTTACGGAAGTTTTCTGTGCGGGCAGTTGTTCTTAACGGGAGAAACGAATACCGCACAACTGGCTGATATCAGCTTGACATCGATTCAAAATAATGTTTACCAATATGCTGTCGGGGCATGTGTTTTTGCAACGCTTGCTTTTATTGCTTCCTTTTTGGTGAGCTTTACGCTATTGAAGATTTTCCGGAAAGAACCGAAAAAGGAAATTATGTAGGCGCACGCCGGTATATCCAGGATTTTTTATTTCCCACAAATGCGCAAATTAAAAAGGGCGCTTACCAGTGGGACTTATGTACTTTAATCAGGCTGCCACAAAATAGTGGGTTTAAAGTGTTGGAAATTTAGGTGATTCTCTTCTCTATACCCCAGTCAGATAAAGGGCTGTTCGCAATATCGCGAACTTGCAAATTTGCAACTTTGAAAACAAATTCGAAGATTCTGTATCTAAATACTAAGTAACCTGTCTTAAGTACATAATTCCCCTTACCAGTCGCCCTATAAAAAGATTAAAGAGACGACCGGTAGGTGTCTCAAAAAATTTGTGTATTTGCGGTAAAGAAATTAGATGATGCGAAGCATCAACGCCAAATGTTATTAGATATAAATCCCGGAGAATTTCAAGCAAACACCTTCCATGGTGCTCAACTGCCCCGAAACCTTTAGTGTTTGATCATCTTGTTCTACTACAGTCATTTTGAAGCTTGCTTCAGGAGTGTTCACCGGATTCAAAACGGCCAGAAATTTACTGGTTGCAAGACTTTTTAGTTGAATTGGTTTGTTGAACTGGGTCCCGAGAATTTCTTTAACCAATTCCAGTTGCACGACTCCCGGAGTTACGGGATTATTTGGAAAATGCCCTTCGTAAATCGCGTGTTTTGCGTTAATGGAAATGCTTGCTTCGAGAATGTTGTCCTCGAATTTCAAGGTATTGATCGTATAAAAAGTGTCTTTCAGTATCATCAGAATGTCGTGAATTTAGAATCATTAATAGTACCGTTTAATTCCATGTTGGAAAAACTATAAACCAATTTGCTATCATCTGTTAACATGATCAGGTCCTTGAGGGTCAGTTCTTTTTTAGAGAAGACCAGGTTAATTTCGGAAACATAACGTTTCATCTTATCGCTTTTCGGAGTAAGCACCAGTTTGTAAGTTGATTTACTTTCGAAATAGCTGATCTTAAATTCTTTTTCATTCAAAAATTCCCCGGTCATCATCTGTACCATCAGTCCCTGGATTTTCTTTACCACCATTTTGGAAGAAGCACTGCTTATTTGCTTGCCTTTTTCCTGAAGTTTCACAGTTTTTCCATTGATCAGAA
>CBFGPJ010000456.1:0-3283 GCA_965650615.1 uncultured Fluviicola sp.
GCTAAAAGAATTACAGCCCCAACTACAAAATAGATATCTTTGAAGGGGTTGAAAACTTTTTCCATGCGAAACATTTCAATAAAGTAACTGATAATGATAAACGCGACATAACCAAAAGTAATTCCTGTTTGCAAGGAAGCATGAGTCAACCAATTGTCAAAGAAATTTGTAAGGGTCGTTAGTACAATTGTGAAGGCAAATACAATCAGAAGCATCATTTTACCTCTTCTTTTAGAAAACTGATTGAAAAAAAAGAATACCAGAAATACCAACTCTACATAAAGATAAATCCGATAAAGCCACAAGTTATTGATACCTCTACTTGCTAAAACCACACTCATAATTTCTACACAGAGTGTAAATGAGAGGTAAATCAACAAGATTCCCCCAACAAAAGGAAGGCGCTTCTGAATCAAAAGCGCCAATCCGATTCCTATTGGAAAAATATAGGATGAAATTACAAGGTATACCCAAACTTCCATCGATTATTTTAGTGATGGATCACTGTTTAAAGAATTGGTACTTGCACAGTAAGGAGGACATCTCTGTGCTTGTTCTACGATCACATTTAACATATCGTTTTCTGTAGAATCGGCACCCACCATTACTAAAGTCTGAACCCCATCTTCAGCTTTTGCAAAATACAGTCGTAACCCTTTACAATCTTCCTGTGCTAAAATTCGCTCGATATGACTTCTACCAAAAAAAACACCTTTAATTGCACCAGGGTTTTCAGTCCGGTATCTTTGGGTGTATTCTGCTCCCTGTTCTAAAGTAATCTGAACTGCTTCACTTCCATTAAATGCCATAATATTTAGTTTAAGTTATACGGGGCTAATATTAGATGGAATAAATTGAACTTCCAAACCGTTAAAACAGCGAAATCAACCATACCCTTGATTTTAATGGCTTTATAATTTTCACAAATTGAAAAAAATGTGGTTTTCCGCAATGCAGTTTCCGTAAAAATACGGTTGTTTGGTTGAATCTCGAAACATACATTTGTTCAACAAAAAGAAATTAAATTCATTGTTTGAGATGTTACATGATCTAATAAACAAACCAAGGGTTGATATTCATAACAAGACGAATATCTCGTACTGGAGTAGTGAATTGAAGTGTTCTGAAGAAGAGTTGCTTTATTGTATATCGAAGGTTGGTTCTTCGATTACTGCTATCGAAAGTTACTTGCACATGAACAAATCGCTGCTACAGGTTTGGTCTTCGCGTGATATTGCAATTTGATGACAAAACCATATTAGAGCAACAGGTCGTTAAGAAATTACCACTTCCACTATCACTGAGTTTTCGCGGCCTGTTGCTTACCTTTTTTTCCTGCGCTCATTAAGCCAATGTGGTACGTTAGCGTTTGATTTTGAAGCATTACCACTACTCGTTTTACCACTATTCATACTTTGACCGTGTTGATCTCCTAATAACTGGGAGATTAGCTCTGGTCTTTTGGCCTTTGTCAAACGGTCTTTGATCCAATCACGGTTCTCACGTTTATACCAGAAGAAAAAACGATTTTGATTTTTCTTCTCATCCGCACCTTTTGCAGTATAAATCGGTTTCAACGTATACGGATGAACACCCGTATAATAGATCACTTCTGAAACCGTCATAGGTGTCGGAGTGAAATCCTGGACTTGCTCCAACTGGAATCCCATGTCTTTCGTTTCAGCCGCAAGATTGGCCATATCGGCTTCTTCACAACCCGGATGTGACGAGATAAAATAAGGAATCAAAGGCTGATTCAGCTTGTTCTTCTCCGAGATCCGGTCGTATTTCTTCTTGAATTGATGGAAATACTTAAAAGATGGTTTACGCATCACACGCAAGGTAGCATCGGATGTGTGTTCGGGGGCAACTTTCAGTCGGCCGCTCACATGACGTGTGATTAATTGCTCAATATATTCATCGTGGTTTCCGTCTTCGTTGTTCTTGTTGAAATCATCTACCAATAAATCGTAACGGATTCCGGATCCTACAAAAGCCTTTTTGATCTTCGGGTGTGCATCGATTTTTCGATACAATTCCGTCATGGCTTTGTGAGAAGTGTCCAGGTTATTGCAAATCACCGGATGAATACAGCTCGGGCTGGAACAGCGTTCGCAAATCGCTTCGACCTTTCCTTTCATACGATACATATTCGCCGATGGCCCACCGATATCGGATAGATAACCTTTGAATTCGGGATGTTTTGCTACCTCGTCGATCTCGCTGAGGATGCTTTTTTCGGAGCGGGAAGCAATGAATTTTCCCTGGTGTGCCGAAATAGTGCAAAAACTGCATCCACCAAAACAACCCCGGTGCATATTGATCGAAAACTTGATCATTTCATACGCAGGAATTGCCCCTCGTTTCTTGTATTTCGGATGTGGTAAACGCGTATAAGGCATATCAAATGACTGATCCATTTCCTTTTCAGTCATGGTACGATAAGGAGGATTAATGATCAGCGTTTTGGAACCAACTTGCTGAATAATCCGGTTCGCTTTTAACTTATTTGATTCTACCTCTACAATTTTGAAGTTTGCAGCGTAAGCCAATTTATCTTTTTTACACACTTCATGACTTGCCAATTCAACGGTTTCCCATTGTTTATTCTTGGGAAGTTCTTTTGAAGCATCCTGCAGGAAAGCTACCTGGTTAACGGTCGTCAGTGAAGAAAAAGGAACTCCTTTTTTCAGCAGGCGAAGTACATCCCTCAAAGGCTGCTCACCCATTCCATAAACCAATAAATCTGCTTGTGAGTCCACCAAAATAGAGGGCAGCAATTCGTCCTTCCAATAATCATAATGGGTTACCCTTCTGAGTGAAGCTTCAATTCCTCCGATCAAGACAGGTACATCGGGATACAATTCCTTCAGGATTCGGGTGTAAACGGTGGTCGCATAATCCGGTCTGAAACCTGAAACTCCTCCGGGAGTATAGGCATCCGTAGAACGCAAACGCTTTCCTGCGGTATAATGGTTTACCATGGAATCCATGCATCCGGCTGTAACTCCGAAAAAATATTTGGGTTTCCCCAGCTTTTTGAAATCGCGTAAATCATCACGCCAGTTTGGCTGTGCGATCACCCCAATTTTAAAGCCTTCACTTTCAATGATCCTTCCAATAACCGCTGTACCAAAAGCAGGGTGATCAACATACGCGTCACCTGAAATCAGGACAACATCCAGTTCGTCCCAACCTCTTTTCTCAACCTCCTTTTTTGTCAGTGGCAACCAGTCTGTTATTGGTCTTTCGATCTCCATGCCGCAAAGTTACCAAAAAAGAG
>CBFGPJ010000457.1:0-3281 GCA_965650615.1 uncultured Fluviicola sp.
TGATTTGAGAAGGATGCGGGTACTGGCAAAAAATTACAAATCATATCCTGCCGTTTACCTTCCGCATGTTTTATTGGATTTGGCGGTTGACCTGATATTGGCGACATGTATTGTAGCTTTTTATGGCAAAGGGACCTTCGGTTCTTATAGTTATGCCTATTTGATGTTGAAACTGCCCTTGTCTTTGTTCGGGCAATCACTTGGTCAGGTTTTTTTCAATAAAAGCTCCGAATTGGTTAACCAAAAGCAATCCGTTTATCCGCTGACCTTAAAAACACTCAGAACTTTGTTCTACCTGTCAATTATTCCTTTTACCCTGCTTTTCTTTTTCGGGAGTGAGTTGTTCGGATTTGTTTTTGGTGAACGATGGACGGAGGCGGGAAGGATAGCAGAAATTCTCGCACCAGCACTGATGTTGAATTTCATCGTGTCTCCGATTTCGTCCTTGTCGCTCGTATTGTCGAAACAAAAATTAATGTTTGGTTTTGGATTGGTTGTTGCATTTTTTCAATTGTTCAATTTCGGGGTTCTTCCTGTTCTGTTGAAGGTATTGGATAAATTTCATTTCACCGATGCCGGGTTTGATGCCTTTCATTGGATCCTGGGTTTCAATTCGATCTTATTGTCTGTCGTTTATGTAATCATCATTGTCCTCTTTTTAAGAATGACCAAAAAGGTGGAGGCAGATAAGGCATAAAGAGTATATTTGATAGGAAGGTTCAAAAATCAATGTTTGATCCATTGGAACATGAATACTTTCAACTTTTGAACTGGTATGATAGTGATTGTTGATTATGGTTTGGGGAATTTAGGTTCGATAAAGAACATGCTTCAATTTATCGGATTCGATGCACGTATTTCAAATGATAGAGAAGAAATTTCACAAGCAAAAAAATTGGTTCTTCCCGGAGTAGGATCGTTTGACCAGGGAATGATCAACCTGCATGAACGGGAACTTGTTCCGGTCCTGAATCAACGGGTCCTTAAAGACCGGGTCCCCATACTTGGAATTTGTTTGGGAATGCAGCTATTCGGACTGAAAAGCGAAGAAGGAACTTTACCCGGATTATCCTGGATTGAGCAGGAAAGCAAAAAGTTTGATCCGGATGATCACCAGTCGTTTCCGGTACCGCATATGGGATGGGAGTATGTTTCATTTACCGAAAATCACAGTCCGCTTTTGAAGGGATTTGATGAAGAAACCAAGTTCTATTTTGCCCATTCTTACTATGTAAAATGCAACAACCGGGAAGAAGTTATTTTGGAAGCAAATTACATCCATTCGTTTGATGCATCAGTTCAGAAAGGACATATTGCGGGTGTCCAGTTTCATCCTGAAAAAAGCCACAAATACGGAATGCAGCTACTAACCAATTTTGTAAGTAATTTCTAATGGCCTTACCAAGATGTATTCCGGTTCTTTTACTTCAGAACGGCGCTTTGGTGAAAACTGTTCAATTCCAGAACCCGAAGTATATAGGAGATCCATTGAATGCTATCCGTATCTTTAATGAAAAGGAAGTGGATGAATTGGTCTTTTTGGATTTAGACGCATCTGTTAAGGGGACACCGATTCCTATTCGCTTGCTGGAAGAAATTGCCGGGGAATGTTTTATGCCCTTGTCATATGGAGGTGGAATCAAAACAATAGAAGATATTCGTCGGATTATCCAGATTGGAATTGAAAAAGTAATCATTGGGACAGAAGCGGTTGAAAATCCTGCATTTGTAACACAGGCAGTTGCGGAATTCGGCAGCTCCAGTATTTGTGTTTCATTGGATATTCAAAAAAACGCTTCCGGTGAATATTGTTTGTATACCCGATCAGGAACCAGGTTGATTCAACAGGATCCCATCAGTTGTGCTCAAAGATTGGAGCAATTGGGAGTCGGTGAATTATTCATCCATTCCATTGACAGGGAAGGAATGCGCACGGGGTTTGACCTCGATTTGGTGAAAACGATCCGTCAATGTGTCAAAATTCCGATTATAATCAGTGGTGGGGCGGGAACATTGGAACATTTATGTGAAGGTGTAGAAAATGGTGCCTCAGCTGTGGCAGCAGGAAGTATGTTCGTTTTTCACGGAAAGCACCGCGCAGTATTAATTTCGTATCCGGATCCGGCAGCTTTAAAAAGAATCTATTCACGGATTCAAAGGAAATAGCTTACTTTGTCGGCAATGGAAAAATTGAAAATCGTAACAATATTAGGTGCAAGACCACAGTTTATAAAAGCTGCTGCTGTTTCTGCGCAGTTTAGCAAATATTTTGATGAAATTTTGGTTCATACAGGTCAACATTATGATTCGAACATGTCGGATGTTTTCTTTGAAGAATTGAATATTCCGGCTCCAAAATACCACTTAAATATCGGATCAGGTTCTCACGGTGCGATGACCGGTGCCATGCTTACCGAAATTGAAAAAGTGCTGGAGATTGAAAAACCCGATCTTGTGATGGTATACGGTGATACCAACTCAACGATTGCCGGAGCATTGGCTGCTTCAAAACTGCTTATTCCGGTAATCCATGTGGAGGCCGGCTTGCGAAGCTTCAATAAGGTTATGCCGGAGGAACAAAATCGCATTTTAACCGATCATATTTCCCGGATTCTGTTTGTGCCGACCGAAACGGCGGTACAAAATCTGAGAAACGAGGGGATTACTAAAGGAGTTCATTTAGTTGGAGATGTGATGTATGACGGGATTTTGCATTTTACACAAATAGCTAAGGAGAAAAGCAGGATCCTGGAAACATTGAACCTGAAAGCAGGAGAATTTCTTTTGTGTACAATCCATAGAGCCGAGAATACAAATAGTTTGGAAAGACTCACAGGGATTGTAGATGGTCTGAATGCCTGCAAAGAACCGATTGTTCTGCCACTTCATCCAAGAACATGGAAGTACATGAATGACTATGGGCTGAAATTGGCGGATACGATTCGGGTGATCGACCCGGTGGGATATTTGGACATGGTTCGATTAGAGTCGGCTGCAAAGAAAATTGTCACCGATAGCGGGGGAATTCAAAAGGAAGCTTTTTTCCTGGGAGTTCCATGCATTACTTTGAGAGAAGAAACCGAATGGATAGAAACCGTTGAAAACGGATGGAATATACTTGTTGGAACAGATCCTGTGAAAATAAACCAGGCAATTTTGACTTTTGAACCCAACACAATCCGAGAGAATTATTTCGGAGATGGAGATGCCGTTCAACAAATGATTACGATCATTAAAGAGCTCGATTTGGATTAATTCAAGCAATTTTGACTAACTTCAAG
>CBFGPJ010000458.1:0-3271 GCA_965650615.1 uncultured Fluviicola sp.
GGAGAAGAACGAAAGCTATATTCATCCGAAAGAGCCGTTGTTGAATGAATTTATCACAGAACAGCTATTACGGGCAGAAAACGAGTCAAATTCCCTGAAATCGCGCCCAGATAAAAAAATTGACCTGGACGAGTTGTTCCTGAAAATCCTGGGAGAAAAATAATGCCGACGATCAACGAATTGCACGATGAGCGGAAGTACCTTCTGCTGCAATGCATTAGTGGAAGCCGGGCGTATGGACTTCACACGCCGCAGTCTGATACAGATTACAAGGGTATTTTCGTTTCGCCCAAAGCGGTGTTTTATGGATCGCATTATGCAGACCAGGTGGCGAATGAGACAAACGATATTGTTTACTTTGAGTGGAAGAAGTTTGTGGACCTATTAGGAAAAAACAATCCAACAATTCTGGAATTGCTGGCAACACCGGATGATTGCGTCTTGTACAAACATCCGCTGATTACTGACCTGAGAACGGAAGATTTCTTGTCGAAACTGTGCTGCCAGACTTTTGCGGGTTACGCACAGTCGCAAATCAAAAAGGCGCGGGGATTGAACAAAAAGATCAGCAACCCGGTAGAACCGGAACGTAAAATAATCCCTAATTTCTGTTACGTAATTGATGGTATGCAGGTCGTTCCGCTTATGCAATGGCTTTCCAACCGGAACTTCAAAGACACGGATTGTGGTTTGGTGAAGATTCCCCACATGCGGGATGCGTATGCTTTGTTTCATCAATCTCAACTGGCAAGCGGTTTCTTGAAGGGCATTTATTCGGGACCGGATTCCAATGATGTGTTGTTGAGTTCAATTCCGAAGGGAATTCAGCCATTAAGCTTGATGAGCTTCAACAAAGATTCCTATTCGATTCACTGCAAGGAATACACACAGTATTGGGAATGGATTGAAAAACGGAATGAAAGCCGTTATCAGAACACAATTTCGCATGGTAAGAATTATGATGCGAAAAACATGATGCACACCTTTCGTCTTTTGCATATGGCGGAAGAAATTGCTCATGAAGGAAAGATCTTTGTGCGCCGCAACGACCGTGAATTCCTGATGCGTATTCGTGAAGGGAAGTTTGAGTATGAAGATTTGCTCATAAGAGCAGAAGAAAAAGTACAACAAATTGAAGAACTGTTCGAAAAAAGCTCCCTTCCGGAAGAACCGAATTTGAAACAATTGGAAGAGTTGCTGGTCGACGTACGAGACAATTATTATCTGTTGTAAACTAGTAGGCACGCGATGCATCGCGTGCCTACTAGTTTTATTTTATTCGGTTATTACCTCCCGGCGCTCACCGATCTGCTGTCTCCACATTGCATAATACAAACCTTTTTCGTCAAGCAATTCACTGTGTTTTCCGGTTTCGATGATTACTCCTTTTTCCAGTACGAAAATGCGGTCGGCATGCATGATGGTCGATAAACGGTGCGCAATCAAAACCGTAATGTGTTCTTTTTGATCGGTGATCTCGCGAATGGTATTTGAAATAGCTTCTTCCGTAATGGAATCCAAGGCAGAAGTCGCCTCATCAAAGACCATTAATCTTGGGTGACGAAGCAAGGCGCGAGCGATCGATAAACGTTGTTTTTCACCACCGCTCAGTTTCATTCCGCCTTCACCGATCACAGTATCCAGACCATTATCGCTGCGCGCGATCAATCCATCGCAGGAAGCTTTGCGCAGTACTTCATTGATTTCTTCGTCAGAAGCTTCCGGGCGCACAAATGAAAGGTTTTCCCGGATCGTTCCGGAGAATAACTGTGTGTCCTGCGTAACGAACCCAAGTTGCTGCTGCAATTCATCCTTGTCGATCGCCATACTGTCGATATCATTATAAGCAATCTTCCCTTCGAGGGGTGAATACAATCCAACGAGTAATTTCACCAGCGTACTTTTCCCCGAACCACTCGGTCCGACAAACGCAACCGTTTCTCCTTTGTTCACTTCAAAATGAATGTTCTGGAGGGCATTGTAGCTTGCCGTTTTGTGTTTGAACACCACTCCTTCGAAACGTAGTTTTTCGATTGTTCCCAGTTGAACCGGATTCTCAGGTTTTTCTTCAACCGGAGTATTCATGATATTATTAAAGTTCGCCAAAGATGCTTCAGCTTCACGGTAACTCATCACGACCGTTCCGATTTCCTGCAACGGTCCGAAGATGAAGAAGGAATAGAATTGAAGTGTCATGATTTGTCCCAAGGTCAACTGATCCTTGAATAACAGGAACATCAGGAAGAACATGATACAATGGCGCATAAAATTCACCAAGGTTCCCTGGATAAAGCTGATACTTCGAATTTGGCGCACTTTTTTCAATTCCAGTTTAAGGATTTTGCGTGTCGCTTCGTTCAATCGTTCTGTTTCCTGACCCGCCAATCCAAGGCTCTTTACCAATTCAATGTTGCGCAGGCTCTCGGTGGTACTTCCAGCCAGAGCTCTGGTTTCACCCACAATTTTAGTCTGAACTTTCTTGATTCGCTTCGAAAGGAAATTAGTGATGAATGCCAGTAGACCTGCAGATCCAAGGTAAACAATGATCAGGATCGGATCAAGGTTGATCGCATACACAATAACGAATACCAAACCGACCAACGAAGAGAACAAGATGTTCATGAATACCATGATAAACTTCTCCGTATCTCTTCGCAATTGCTGCAATACGCTTAGGGTTTCACCACTGCGCTGATCTTCAAATTCACTGAATTTAACCTTCAGGGAATGTGTCAGCCCATCGGTGTAGATGTCGGCACCCAGTTTCTGAATAACAAGGTTTGTGGTGTAATCCTGGAATGCTTTTGCAGTACGGCTGACCATCGCTGCCCCAATTGCCAATGCGATGAAGAACATCACTCCATTGACGAATTCTGATTGCGTGTAATCTTTCGGATGCGAAATGAATTTATCCAGCAGTTTTCCGAAAATCATCGGATCAAGCAGGGAGAACACCTGGTTTATAGTAGCGAGGATAAGTGTAAGGAAAACAAGTCCTTTGTAACGTTTTAAATAGGATACGAGTATTTTCATGTAAATCTAAAATTGGTGTTTTTTCCTGAAGAATCAATGTTTTTGAAAAAAATAGGATGTTTGAATTGTTATTTCAACAGGAGGTGTAAAAGTAATAAAAATTAAGAAAATAACTGAATGCTAAAATCTAAAAGTCCTCCCCCTTTCGTCCCTCTCCCAAGGGCGATTGACTAATAACACGCACACGGTTCCTATTTGAAGATCTTACTTCATGCGCTCTTTCAACGGATAAAAAAGA
>CBFGPJ010000459.1:0-3249 GCA_965650615.1 uncultured Fluviicola sp.
GGCATATTCCAATAAGGGTCATGATGGTTTCCTGGGTAATTCAGTGGTAGGCGAATGGTGTAATTTTGGAGCGGATACGAATACCTCTAACCTGAAAAATAATTACTCTATGATCCGTTCCTGGTCTTACGAAACAGGGACAGAGGTGGAAACCGGCCTGCAATTTATGGGAGTTTTTATGGGCGACCACGGCAAATGTGCCATCAACACGATGTTCAATACCGCAACAGTTGTGGGAGTTTCCTGCAATATTTTCGGTGGTGAATTCCCTAAAAAGTTCATCCCTTCATTTTCATGGGGTGCTGTAAACGGGACCGATTTATTTGAACTGAAAAAAGCAAAAGAAGCTGCTAATGCCATGATGAACAGACGCGGGATGGAACTTTCGGAAGGTGATCATTACATCCTGGATTACCTGGCGAAGCATGGAGGTTGATTTGGACCTTAAAAGAAGTCCTGTCATTTTAATCAACAAAAAGCACATTTTAATTCATAGCTTGCAAAATTCGGCCCGCTGCGGCCGATAATTCATAATTGCGTCCAACGCTTTCTGAAAAATGTCCGTTCACTCCAATAAGTGAATAGATGTTTAACACCTAAAAAAAATCACCATGAAGATAATTTCTACCTGTCTCGTTCTATTAGTGAGTGGATTTGCTTTTTCCCAATTCAATAGGACCTTTATGCATGCCACGGCTTCCGGTGGTACTGCAACATTTACAAATTACAGTTATTTTGATGCCCAGGACAAAGTCAATTTGGTCAGCGTAACCGGAAGTGGAGCCGGTCAGGTTGGGCTTACAAGACAACGAATTTCTGTGTCCGGTCAACTGGAATCATTTGATCGGCAAATGTACAATGTGACTCTACCTGCTAATACCGTGAACAATTTATTACTTACAGCCATTGAGCAGGGAAATGAATTGTATTACGTACTTGAGATCGGTTCTGCCACTACCGCGAAATTAATTTGGCTGAAAGTCAATAAAAACACCGGAGCTTTAATAAGTACAGCAACAAGTGCGAATGATTACAAATTGTGCTATTTTGAGCCGAAATTAATAGGAAATGAGCTCGTTACTTACGTTGTAAAAAGTTCCGGAGGTTTCGTTCGCGTAGCGTTGAACACAGGAACGTTTACCGCTCCTACAGAAGAAATGGTAAGTGCTTCCATTACCAACGGAATATCTTTTTCAAACACGGTTACATCCGGGTTCAAAAGCGGAAGCTTGTTTGTAGTGAACGGACTGGAAAAAGTGGTTTGCGCAGTGGGAGTGTCTCCGGTGCAAATCTTTACGAGAACAGCTGCGAATTCATATAGCAGTATCAATACGGGTATTGATGCAACTCAACGCTCTGTAAGTTCTTTTTTAATTGACCCGACTACGATCGGAGTTACTAACGGGGTCGATGTGGAGCATTACAATGCAGCTGGGACCATGACCGTCAGTAATAATTTTAGTGGACCGGCAAATTCGATTGCAAGTCAGGTGGAATTTACAAATAACCACTACCAGGTTTACTTTAAGTACTCCAATACAAACAAGGGAATCTTCTATAAGGTAAATCCTACTTTTCAGATCGTAGATTCAGCATCTACAAGTATAATCATTTACCATATTTTTAAAAGTACTAATGGTGTTCTATTGACAGGGTCCGATATTTCCAAAGGCTTATCCCTGGATTTAGATGGAAATGCCTCAGTTGGAAGAGTACCATATAGTGAGTTTTATAAAACA
Organism: uncultured Fluviicola sp.; assembly: GCA_965650615.1. GTDB lineage: Bacteria > Bacteroidota > Bacteroidia > Flavobacteriales_D > Crocinitomicaceae > Fluviicola. Next base: position 1,740 of record CBFGPJ010000459.1, read on the forward strand.
TTTCCTGTTTTGAGTCGCGATGAGTATGGTACAAGATTAGAAGGAGGCAGTAACTTAAATGCATTGATAGGTTTGGGTACAAAAGTAATTGCAGTTACACCTGATGGAAGACCTGGTTCCACTTATGATAACCGTTCCGCGTGTTACAACCTATCCGAACGTTTCGTAGGATTTACTGCAAACAATGACACGTTGGCAAATGCCTTATCAACTTATAATGAGCAATACGATGAACTTCCCGGACCGTATACAACTAGCAATTTCTATAATGAAGAAATGGAATCGGAATACAATCGCCCATACCATGTAAGTCTTCAGATGATCGAAGACCATTTGGATTCGGTAGCATTCGGTTCTTCGAATTACATTCCGGTTTGGCAGATTAACAATTGGCCCGCACATGGACATTCTCCTTGGGGTCAGGCTGCACACCTTGCTCCGTTTGTTGATATCAATGCGAATGGTCTGTATGAACCGATTTTGGGAGATTATCCAAGTATCTACGGAAACGATTGTGTATTCAGCATAACCCATTACAGAGACAACGGGAACACCAATAAGGCACTTGAAATCCATAGTTATGTATACACACAGGCATGTGATACGAATGAAACATTCAATAATGTCTTGATGCGTAAGGTAAAAGTGATTTCGCGTGGAGCAGAAATAGATTCCCTGTACTTCGGTGGTCATTTTGATGGTGATATAGGAAATTACAATGATGACTATGTTGGTACAAATGTAAGTTTAGGAATGATCTACAATTACAATGCGGACATGCATGACGAAAATAATGCAGGAGCACTTGGTTACGGCGACACCATCCCGGCTCAGGGTTTGATGGTCTTGAAAGGTTTTAAACAGGCTAATGACGGATTGGATAACGAAATCGGAATTTCCCCTGGAGAATCAGTAAATGGTTACGGGTACAACGACGGAGTGACAGATAATGAATACACCGGTTTGTATGCCTCTGCTGTATACACGGGAATAAATGCTCCTGTAGGTCAGTCAGATCCGACATCTGCAATATCCTGGTATAACGTGTTGAACGGACGTTTTCAATTTGGTGATCAGATGTACTATGGTGGAACCGGATTCCCTGGGGCACCATGTGTCACCTCAATTGAAACCAAATACATGTATCCTGGAGATTCTGACACCTTACATTGGGGTACAGGAGGAAGCGATCCGGGATTTGGTTGGTCAGAGTTTGAACCATGTGGAAACGGATCAACTTCAAATCCTGGAGGAGATCGCCGGGGAGCTTATTCTTTTGGGAAAACTGCACTGAGTAATGGTGAGTCATTCGAATTGGATTACGCATATTTGATTAAACGGGAGGAAGTTCCGGGAGGATTCATTTTCGATCCTGTAAACGAGTTGTTTGTTAAAGCAAGTGCAGTACGAAGTGCATTTTTGAGCAATGACTGACCATGTTGAATCAATTTTGATCCGGTTCCTGAAAATCTTGGATTGTAAGAAAGTACAGTTGAAGGAGATTTGTACA
>CBFGPJ010000460.1:0-3246 GCA_965650615.1 uncultured Fluviicola sp.
GTCAATTCCATTGTTTGGAATTTCATCTTCATTTGTCCAGATTTTTCCCTGCAAATCTTTGTGCTCAACATCTATTCCCGAATCAATAACTGCGACTACAACTGTTGTTGATTGCTGCTTTTTCAAAGTAGAATAAGCTTTTTCAGTATTCATCCCTGGAGTCGGCCCATTATACCAGTTTTTGATTTCTTCGATTTTCTGACCATAAATAAAGTTCATTACACCTACAGAAAACAGGGCAAATGACAATGTGAGAATTCTTTTCTTCATGACTATCTAATTCTTTTTTTGATTGGAATACAATTCCTTTTAAACAAATATCTTAATTTGCAGAAAGATATTGCGAGTATTCTATATTAAAGGTTTAAAAAAATGTTCATAGGAAAACTACTACAACAAGCGGTGAAAGTAAATAAAATATTATTCATAGCAGGATTAATTTTAATTAATTCAGTATCAGGTTTTGCACAAACAGATAATTTCCGTTTCAAGAAACTATTGGAAGAACAACCGGGTATTCCAGTAGCTTTTGCAGTTACAAATTCCGGAAATCTGGACGCTTTATTGGCTGATAAAGAAATCTCTGTGAAACAGGTAACTCGCGAGTGGATTTATATCCAGGCGAAACCGAGTTGGATCAAAACAGCCATGGATTCCAAAGTGATCAAATCTTTTTACCTCGAGTTTTCGTCACCAAAAGCATTGAACGATTCCACATTGGTAAAACACTTTGTAAAACCGGTTCACCAGGGCTTGGGTGGTTTGCAAACTCCTTTTACGGGAAAAGATGTTATTGTTGGCTTTGTGGATCAAGGTTTGGATTACAATCATGCAGATTTTAAAGATATTAATGGAAATACACGGGTGCTTTATTATTGGGATCACACACTTCCTGTCGCTGCAAACACACCACAACCCTACGGCTACGGCCAGTTATGGACCGCTGCGGACATTCAGGGCGGAACTTGCGGAAGTATGGAAGAAGCCTCTGCTCACGGAACTTCCGTTGCAGGTGCCGGGGTTTCGAGCGGATTGGCCAATGGGAAAGAAACCGGAATGGCCCCTGAAGCAAAGATCATTATTATCGAAACAAATTTCAATTTACCCAACTGGACTATGACAGTGGCAGATGCCTGTGACTTTGTATTCAAAAAAGCAGATGAATTGGGACTTCCTGCGGTTGTTAACTTGTCGGTCGGATCTTATTTGGGAAGCCACGACGGGACAGATCCGGCAGCCGTTTTAATGGATAACCTGCTGGACGAAAAAGACGGGCGAATCATAGTATGTGCCGCAGGGAACTCGGGTGCGTGGGGTAAATACCATGTTCACGGCGATGTGGACGCGGATACTTCGTTTGTTTGGGTACAGCCGAATCCGGGAAGTCAATTGGGTGCGAATACGGTTTACCTGGATGTATGGACAGATCTTTCGGATGCAGGATGGAGTTATTCATGGGGTGCGAATTTGTCGTCGGGAAGTTTTGAAGAGCGTGCTGAATTGATTTACCGCGCTGCAAACACAGGTGTAGGAACTACCATTAAAGATACGCTTTGGAACGGATCAAACCGCATTGCGACGTTAGAGATCTACCCTGAAATTGTTGGTCCGAACCTGCATTTGGAATTCTATTTTACGCATGTGGATTCAGCGACGTATCTCTATGCCTTTAAAACAAAAGGATTGGGAAGTTACGACGCATGGAGTGGTTCTGCTGCAATCGCTTTGAATGACATGTTAAGTAACGGACTCCCTTCTACCGGTGTTTATGCGAATATCCAATATTACCATATGCCGGATACTTTACAAACGATCGTTTCATCCTGGAACTGTTCTCCAAAAGTCGTTACAGTTGGGAATATCCGAAACAGATACAGTCACATTGATAATAACGGGAATACCTATTTGCCGAATCCACCGAATTACACGGCTGTTGGTCAATTAACACCGGCCTCTTCCAAAGGCCCGACAAGAACCGGGCATATTAAACCGGATGTAGTAGCTTGCGGAGATATTTCTTTAAGTGCCGGACCGTTTTGGTTATTGAATGATCCCGGATTTAATGCTGCAATGTCAAATGATGGTTTGCACGTGCGAAATGGAGGAACATCGATGGCTTCACCTGTTGTTGCCGGAATTGCAGCGCTTTACCTGGAGAAATGTTCCAAAGGAAATTATCAAAGTTTCCTGGACGCACTTCATTCCACGGCATTTACGGATATGTTTACAGGAACAATCCCGAATAATGCTTATGGATACGGGAAAGTACATGCTTTGAACCTGATGCTGCAATCGAATTTCACCAATACATTAGCATTAGATTCTTTGTTTTGTCCGGGTGACAGTGCTATTTCAACGGCCTCCATTCCGGGATATTCCATTCAATGGATGAATGGAGATACGACATTGAATTCCGTTATGACAACTTCCGGGGACGTTTATTTTACTGCTTACGACCAGAACGGATGTGTTTCCTATTCGGATACACTTGCTGTTGTAGCACTTTCAGCTCCTCCCGCTCCGGTAATTAACGTAAACGGGACATTGCTTTCAACAGACCCTTATCCGGATTTACAATGGTATGAAAACGGAGTTGCGATTCCGGGAGCCACCGGAACAACTTATACGATTACTTTGCCTTCCTCTTCTTTCTTTACAGTTTCAAGAACAAGTACGGATGGATGTGAAGTTTTTTCACAACCTTACAATCCTTCGTTAGGAATTGATGAGTTGGCTGATCAAATTCATGTTTACCCGAATCCGACACAGGGGAATCTGATTATTGATGCTTCTATTCCATTAATAGACGTTCAAGTAGTTGATGTTCAGGGAAGAACGGTTAAATCCATTTCAAACGGGAAACATGAAATTTCTATTTCGGAATTGGAAAACGGTACATATTATTTAATTATTCACACAGATGTTCAATACTTTCAGGTGAAAATTGTGAAGAATTAAAAAGAAGCAGTATTTTTGGCTCAAATAATTTAATCGAATGAATTTAACAGGTATCATTGCTATTTCGGGAAAACCAGGACTTTATAAAGTATTGGCACAAGGTAAAAACAACATCATCGTAGAATCGTTGGAAGACAAAAAGCGCGTTCCTGCGTACGCTTCAGACAGAATTTCCGCTTTGGATGACATTTCTATCTATACCTATGACGATGACAAACCGTTAAAGGAAATCTTTACTTCAATTTTCGAAAAAGAAAAAGGGAAAGAAACGATTTCTCACAAAGAAGA
>CBFGPJ010000461.1:0-3213 GCA_965650615.1 uncultured Fluviicola sp.
TGTTAAAAGTCTCTTGTGATCTTGCCATTTAATTCTTTAAAATTTATACTCTGGAAATAAAAAAGAGTTTATTCGTCAAACGACAAACAAACTCTTTCGTTCATTTATTAAAATCAATTATTGGATTACGCGAACGTTTACTGCGTTCACTCCTCTTCTACCTTCTTCTAATTCAAATTCTACTAAATCCCCTTCACGAATTTCATCTACCAATCCTGAAACGTGTACGAAATGGTCTTTTGCGGAGTCTTCTTCCTTAATAAAACCAAATCCTTTAGTTTCATTGAAGAACTTTACTGTTCCTTTGTTCATTAAACTTGTATTTAAATAATATGACACAAAGGTACGGTATAAAATCAGTTTTTCAGCAGAATAAATTTTATTCTGTTTATTTAACATGCATTTTCTTCCGAAAACCACGCCCATATTAAGGAAATATTGCAAGAAACATCTCCTTTATCCGCAAACAAAAAGGGTCAGGGTTTCCCCCTGATCTTCAAAGCACCTGGCAATTAAACAAATATCATTTCATAGTTTTGAACACGATTGTTAGTTTATTTCTATTTATACGTTATATTTGTCAAACCTTAATTAAACATTTCACTGATGACGAAACCGCTTTTCAACAATTCCCCCTTTAGGCGTTCAAATTTGCGCATACGTTGTCATTTGTCTACTGTAACTTTTAAAACAAATAATAACTATGTCTACTGAACCATTTATCGGAGAAGTAAAACTTTTCGGTTTTAACTTTGCTCCAAAAGGGTATGCAACTTGCCAAGGGCAAATTTTATCAATTGCACAAAACACTGCACTTTTTTCGTTACTCGGGACAACTTACGGAGGAAACGGACAAACAACTTTTGCGTTACCGGATTTACAAGGTCGTATGGCGATCGGACAAGGCCAAGGGCCAGGGCTTCCTGCACACAGTATGGGCGAGCTTTCTGGTACGCCAACTACAACCCTTTTGACGTCGAACATGCCTGCTCACGTCCATACGGCAAATTCATTGCGTGTGAGTGTGAAAGCATCTACTGCGAATGCAGGTGAACAAACCCCTGAAGGAACATTTCCTGCAGTTACTACATCTTCAAACTATGCGGATAGCGCAACGGCGAATGTATTCACCGGTGGGACAACCGTATCAGGAACAACAGATGTAACTGGTTCAGGATTACCTTTCAGCATTATGAACCCATACCTGTGTATGAACTATTCCATTGCGCTTCAGGGAATCTTTCCGAGTCGTAACTAATATTCACTTCTAAAACATTCTAACTATGTCTACAGAACCATTTGTAGGAGAAGTCAAAGTATTTGGGTTCAACTTCGCACCGGTAGGTTACATGACCTGTCAAGGGCAATTGTTATCCATCGCGCAAAACACTGCGCTGTTCGCTTTACTGGGAACAATATATGGTGGAGATGGACAAACGACGTTTGCATTGCCGGATCTTCAGGGCCGCGTACCCATCGGACAAGGAACAGGACCCGGTCTTCCAACCTACGATATAGGGGAAGAAGCAGGAACACCAAGCGTTACATTGACTACCAATAACCTTCCGATGCACATACATTCAGCCAATTCGAGCCTTAAGGTTCAGGTAAAAGCATCTACGGCAAACGCTGGAGAACAATCTCCTGAAGGAACATTTCCGGCTGTTACAACTTCTTCAAACTATGCTGATAGCGCAACGGCGAACACTTTCACCGGTGGGACTACTATTACAGGATCATTCGATCCTGCAGGAGGGTCTCAACCATTCAGCATTATGAATCCTTATCTCTGTATGAATTATTCCATCGCAATTGAAGGAATCTTTCCAAGCAGAAACTAATTAATTACCCGGGGGAGGTGATCATTCACTTCCCCCATTTTTAAATATAACTATGCAGACTATTGGTGTTCTTCTTCCGCGGTCAACTTATTATACTGGTTTGAGCTTTGACTTGTTTGAAGGTCTCAAAGCTTCTTTACGTCAATTGGAAAAGGAAAATATCCGCATTGTTACTGAAAATATTGGCTTCGGCACCGACAAACAACAATGTTATAAAGCTGCCGAACAACTTATTATGCACGAAAATGCACAGGTCGTGCTTGCCTATATCGGACATCGTATGGCACAAGTATTAAGACCCTTGTTCCTTGCCGCTAATCGTTTGTTGATCGTCATGGATGCGGGTGCGAACGTTCCCCAGGAATGGCCTGAATCATCACATATCATCTATCATTCTCTTCACAATGCTTTCGGTTCATGGCTAACAGCTAAACGAGCTGTCCGCGATGGATTTTCACAAGCAGGAATGGTAACCGGATATTATGATGGCGGGTATTTGCAAACTTGGGGCATTTCACAAGGATTTATGCAAAACGGTGGGCAAATTACTTTCAATCACGCTACCGGTTATTCCAGGGAAGATTTTTCAATGGAACCTTTGAAAAATTACCTGCAGGAGTATCCTGAAAGTGCATTGCTAAGTATTTTCAGCGGTGATTATGTTCAATGGTATTTTGCCGGATTGAAGACTGTTTTCGGTGACCGACAGCTTCCCATTTATTTACCGCCCTTCGCACTCGAAGAAAGTATGTTGGATGGAGCCCTGTATCCGGGCAATAGGGCTAAGGGCGTTGCCGTGTGGTCAAAACACTTGAAAAATGAACAGAATGAACTGTTTTTAGAGGCAATAACTTCCTCTGGCCGAGCACCCAATCTGTTTTCCCTTCTTGCCTGGGAAACGGCAATTATAGCTGCTCGTTCACTTGAATTGCTGGGTGAAAACAGTTTCAATGTACAACGAACAACTGAAGCTCTCAACAGTTTTTCCTTTGAAGGCCCAAGAGGAACGATCCGTTTTCATGCTGCTACAAACCATACGATTGCCCCGATGTATGAGGCAGAGTTCATTGACAACGGCAATGGTCATTGTGCAATTGAGCTTGGCGAGGTTATTTCGGATACAACCACTGAATTCGAGGCATTTATCAATCACCCGATGGAGAATAGTGTTTCGGGATGGTATAACAGTTATACGTGCATCTGATGGAAAATAAACGCATATTGGTTCTTTGTGGCGGAAAATTTGCTTTCCCATCGATTCAAACCCTTGGAATCGAAAAATTCCTTTGTGGTGTCGGGATCGGTAAAGGAGACAAAGAAACACTTGCCATATTCACAGCAGAACAAGCCAATAGCGGTCTTGAATTTATGT